>CAIVOR010000313.1 GCA_903907615.1 uncultured Microbacteriaceae bacterium
GGGCTGGAGCGCCCTACTTCCAGTAGCGAATCTCCTGGGTGTAGGTGTCATCGTCGTTGTGGATGGTGATCACTTCGCCACGGATGCCGGCATAAACGCCGGTGCCGCCGACAATGGCGCGCGCAACGGGTTCTTGTTTCGTCAGTGCCGCTGCGGCCGGGGCGTAAAACGAAAGTCCCAGCACAACGATCTCGCCGTCTGGCAGATCGAAGACCGCGTTGAGCAGGCGGTCCTCACTATCGGGGTGCGTGCCGTGTCCGAGCTCGCCGACCTTCGTCATGGTGCCGAACATCTCGCCATAGGGCTCGCCGTCTTTGAGCAAGGGGGATTCAAAAACGTACTCATGGCCGAGGTCACCCTCAGCATGTGACTCAAGCGAAACGAGCTTCGATCCCTCGGTGTTTTGAGTAAGCAGGAGTATTTCCGGCCCCTGGGCGCAGCCCGTGAGGACGACTGCCGACAACACTGCGGCGGCGACGACGGCGACGATCTTCTTCTTCATGTGTTTCCTTCTTTAGGGAGGTTCTTGCGGGCGAGTGTTGATGGCGCGGTGGAATCTTCGCCGGTGAGGCGGCGATTGGCAGTGACTGCGGGTCAGCGAGAAATCGTCGCGAACTTTCGAATCGACAGCGGGACGAAGACGATCAGAAGCACGGCGACTCCGATCAGTACCGTGGCGATGGGATTTTGGGCGGGCCACGCATCCCCCACGATGGTCCCCGGGGGCACATTGCCGAAGAGCTCGCGCGCCGACTGCACCAGGGCAGAAACAGGATTCCATTCCGCGAAGATCCGCAGCGGCGTGGGCAGGTTCTCGCTGGGCACGAACGCGTTCGAAATAAACGTGAGCGGAAAGAGAATCAAGAACGACGCGTTGTTGATGACTTCGGGACTCTTAACCGACATGCCCAAGAACGCCATCACCCAAGAGAAGGCGTACGCGAACAGGAGGAGAATGGCGACCCCGGCGAGGAACTCGAGCGGAGACGACTTCACTCTCCAGCCCACGATGAGGCCGGTTCCCATCATGACCAGCATCGACAGTGTGTTGATGACCAGATCGCCCGTGGTGCGTCCCACCAGCACAGCGGCGCCACTCATCGGCAAGGTTCGGAAGCGGTCGATGATGCCGTCTTTAAGATCTTGCGCCATAGCCGAACCCGAGTAGGTGGAGCCAAAGACCACCGTCTGGGCAAAGATCCCCGCCATGAGGAAAGACGTGTAGTCGCTTCCCGGAATGACAACCGCGGCCCCAAAAACATACGTGAACAGCAGCACAAACATGATGGGTTGAATCAGGCTGAAGAGCAGGATCTCCGGTACTCGGATGATCTTCATCATGTTTCGCCAGGTGGTCACCGCGCCGTCGCTGACAAATCGCGTCACGGCATTGCCGGGAATGGGCTTCAGGGTCGTGGTCATGCCGCGGTCTCCTTCTCGGCTTCGTCGGTTTCAGCGGCGTGGCCGGTCAGTTGCAGGAACACGTCATCGAGGGTGGGGCGGCGCATGCCGGCGTCGTGCAGGCCGATACCTTCGGTTGCCGCGGCACTCACAATGGCCGCTAGCGCCGCGGGTCCATCGCTGACAGGAACCACGAGCGTGCGTCCGTTGAGGACGGCCGACTCGCCGGAACCGAATCGATTCAGGATTGCGCGAGCCGCATCAATTTGGACCTCGTCCACAACCGTCACAGCGACGCGAAGTCCGCCAACCGAAGCCTTCAGTTCGTCGGCAGTGCCCTTGGCAATCACCCGACCGTTGTCGATCACGGAGATGGAATCGGCCAAGCGGTCGGCTTCTTCGAGGTATTGCGTGGTCAGCAGAACCGTCGTGCCGTCGTTCACCAACTGCTCGATGACCTCCCAGAGGCCGATGCGGCTGCGGGGGTCGAGTCCCGTTGTGGGCTCGTCGAGGAAAAGAACCGGTGGTCGAATCACGAGCGCACCGGCAAGGTCAATGCGACGGCGCATGCCGCCCGAGTATCCCTTGACCGTTCGATTCTGCGCTTCAACCAAGTCGAAGAGTTCGATCAGTTCCTTGGCCCGCTGGCGAGCGACTTTCGCGCCGAGGTGATACAGCCGTCCAACCATCACCAGGTTCTCAAAGCCCGTCAGGTTTTGATCGACCGCGGCATACTGTCCGCTGGCACCGATCATGCGCCGGATGGCCTGCGGCTGAGCGACGACATCAACGCCATCGATGAAGGCGGATCCTGAGTCCGGCTTAATCAGGGTGGTGAGTGCCTTGACGGTCGTCGTTTTTCCCGCGCCGTTGGGGCCGAGGAGGGCGGTGACGCTGCCCTGCTGAACCTCAAGGTTAAGACCGTCGAGAGCCCTGACTTCGGGAGAGCCCTTGGGTGAATAAGTCTTGACGAGATCTCTCGCCTCGATGAATGCCATGGATTAACTTTATGGGCATCGTGACGGCCCTCTCGCACAGGAAACGGGGAGGCGTCGCGTCAGTACATCAGCAGCTTGGCGCGAACTGCCTGCTCGAAAGCCGAGACACTGCCCTTCGCGAGCTTGAGGTCGGTCCAGTCAAGAATCATGCTGAGATTTCCTGAGCTGTCTTCGATGAGGATGCAGGGCTCGCGCCCGTCGCTCGCCGCGTGCTGGGCATCCGTGCGCTCGTTTCGATGCACCAGCACGAACTCAATCTTCAAGTCGTCACGAAGACGCTCTTCCATCGCGTTCCACTCTGGCCGCTTGGTAAAAGTGGAGTGAGTGATATCGCAGAGTTTGCACTCGACGCGACCAAACATGTGGCCGAAGAAGTAGCTGAGCTCGCCGGCGAGGCCACCATTCGCGTTGTAGACGCCGATAAGTCTCATGCCAAAAGACTACATTCGCGTCGAGTTGGCGCGGCGCTGCGAAAAACGCCTGCGGCACAGACAAAGGCCGAGAGCACCTCGGTGCCCTCGGCCTTCATCGGTGATCTAGTGCTCGTGGATGATGACGCCGCGAATATTCTTTCCGTTGCGCATGTCGTCGTACGCCTCGTTGATTTCATCGATCTTGTAGGTGCGCGTGATGAGCTCGTCGAGCTTGAGCTTCTTGTTCTTGTACATGTCGAGCAGAATCGGCACAGCCACGCGAGGCGACCATCCGCCGTAAACGTTGCCCTGGATGCGCTTCTGCATCATGGCGAGGTCAAAGAGGTTGATGCCCGAGAGCTCCTCGGCGTGGTTGCCCAAGGCGGTCACAACGAGGGTTCCGCCCTTGCGGATGGTCTTGTACGCCTGAGCAACAATCTCGCTGGTGATGACACCGACCGTGACAATTGCGGATTCGGCGCCCTGACCGTTGGTGAGCGACTTGGCCAGGTTTTCGGCCTCGGCGATGGTTGCGAACGCGTCCGTTGCGCCGAACTCAAGTGCACGCGTGCGCTTGTACTCGATGGGGTCAACAGCGATGACGCGCTGAGCGCCCGACATTGCCGCACCCTGCACAGCGTTGATGCCGATTCCGCCCACACCCACGACGACCACGATGTCGCCGACCTGGACATCGGCCATGTTCCGCGCCGAACCCACACCGGTGGGAACGCCACACGCGACGAGGCACGCCACCTCGAAGGGCACATCCTTGTCGATCTTGATCACAGAGGTCTGGTCCATGATCTGGTAGTTCGAGAACGTGCCGAGCATGGCTGCCGTGGCAACGTCTTTGCCGTCAGCGTCCTTGACGCGGAACGTGCCGTCAATCTGGGTTCCGTCGAGAATGAAGCGACCGTAGTCACAGAGGTTCTGCATACCCAGAGAGCACCACTTGCACTTGCCACAGGCCGGAATGAACGAGCAGACAATGTGATCCCCGACCTCAAGATCGGTCACGCCCTCGCCGAGAGCCATGATGACGCCGGCGCCCTCGTGGCCAACAATCGCGGGAAGGTTGGGAAGAGGAAGGTCGTTCGAGCGGTGGTGGTCATCCGAGTGGCACAGGCCGGAGGCCTTGAGCTGAACGAGGACCTCTCCGGGCTTCGGCGCGCTCAAGTCAAGGTCTTCAATGGTCCACGGACCGGGAAGTTTACGAAGAACGGCGGCGCGAATCTTGGTGGTTTTTTCACTCATGAGGGAGTCCTCTTTCAGTTTTTTCATAGCGAAGCAGAGCAAAGTTCTTGTCTCTCGATTTTGACACCCCCACCATCAAGTCACAACCAGAGAGATAGCACGAGCGTGTCAGGGTCTTGACTCAGAGTGTTGCCGGAGACTCTAGCCCCGGCGATCCGAGGAAAATGTTAGTAACTTCGTCGTTAGCTGCGGCGCGTGCGACGCGCAAAGGCCAGCAGGCCGGCACCGACTGCCAGGAAGCCCGCAGAGACTCCCGCAGAGATACCCGCAATGGATGAATCGACGCCGGTTGAGGGCAGTTCACTCACGGTGTATCGCAGGGCAACGTAACCATCGGCGCCGACGACATTTGCTGTGCCCGTCCATTGGGCGACGGTGTCGAACGAGATTACCGTTCCCGCTCCACCGCCCGAGTTAGCAACAGCAAAGAAAATGTCTGCGGAGCCCGTATTCGGGGTATACGGGCTAGGCCCCGTGTTATCTACGACATTTGTGGAGTAGCCACCACCACAGGTAGCCAGTGCGGTCGTGTCTCCGTAAAAGAACCCGCCGCCGCCACCACCGAAGCAGTCATCAACGTCCAAAAAGAGTGTGGAATCCAAATCGGAAACGACAACGCCGGGGCCTCCTTCGAGAGTGACGGGCGGTACGCCTCCGGCACCGCCGCCGCTCTGAGGCCCGCCCTCATTACCGTTACCGCTGTTCCCGCCGGCGTAACCTCCACCCGGGGTGCCGCCCTCAGCCGAGTCGGTTGTCGAACCCTGTGCCACGCTTGAAGCACCGCCGATTCCGTCCCCGCCGCCGTCAAGAGTCCCTCCGTCACCCACCGTGACCGTGACCTCTCCAGACGCCGAAAGTTCCACAATCTGAACGTCACCGCCGCCACCGGCGTAAAGACCAGTTGCCGCTCCGCCCGCACCGACCAGAAGGGCTTCGAGCTTGGTTGCAGTCGCGGGAGGAGTGAACGTTCCCGATGAAGTAAACGTTGCCTCACACACACCCGTCGACACAAGGGTAGAGCCGGTCGCGCATCCCCCGTCAGCGATAGCCGCGGGGCTCACACCCAACAGGAACGCTCCACCCAACATCGCAGCGACACCCGAGCTTGCGAGAAGTTGTGATCCGCGGCGGTGAAAAACGGTTGGCTGAGTGCGAGTACGCATGGAGACTTCCCATCAAAATAGAACAACGTTTTTGTTGTCCCAAGCATACCGTTTGAGGGTCTACCGGCAAGCGTGCCGGGATAATAAAAACATGTGTCCTGGCATCGCGAGCCCCGAATTGCAGCCTTTCCGATACCTGCAGCATTGGGCTTCGTTGACCCCAGACTCACCATACTTTCGAGACGGCAAGCACGGGATTTCTTTTGCGGAGGCTCTCGCGAGTGCGCAGCAGATGAGTTCGGAATTGCAACGACTCGGATTGCGCGAGGGGGACGTTATCGCTCTCGAGGTCTCCGTTGCGCTCCAGGTCATCTTCGTTGCCGCGGCCGCGCAACTTCGACTCGTCACGTGCTCGCACCTGGAATACAACGCGACAACTTCGGGATTCCATGCCGATTGGCTCTTTTCAAGCAACCGGTCCACCTCGGAGTCGGCCAAACGAGTTGTGGTGGTTGACGCCGCGTTCTTGCGAGACGTGCAGAGTGCTCATCCCCTCAATGTCGTGGACGATTACTCATCGCTCGAGAGCACGTATCGCATCGCCTTCTCGAGCGGAAGCACCGGCCTGCCCAAGGCGGTTCCCCTCACACTCGACATGGTTCACCATCGCGCGCTTGCGGCCAGTGAGTTGGTTGTCGATGGAGCGCCGTTCATGTCGATTCTCGATTTGAGTACCGCCAGTGGATTCCACACCCTTCACGACGGTTGGAAGCGCGGCGCTTGCTACTACAACCCCGGTGACGCGAAACACAACCTGGAACAAATTCGCCACTTCGGCATCACCGCCATCAAGGCGTCGCCTGTTCAGCTGGCCGAGCTCTGCGACGCGGCGACTCACGACAGTGGCAATCTCGATCCCTTGCAACGGGTTTACTCCGCCGGAAGTCTCGTGCCGGTTGCACTCCGGCAAAAATTCCGTTCTGTGAGCGCTGCCCGTCTCTTTACGCTGTACGGTTCGACCGAAGCAGGGCGTTGTGCCGAACGAGAACTCGATGATGATGACCTCTCTAACGTTGGACACGTAGTACCCGGATCAGAGGCTCGCATTGTCGATTCCGCGGGCAAGCAAGTTGCGGTCGGCGAGCGCGGGCAAATTCACTACCGACGGGCCCATCAAGCGACGCACTACCTGGGCAATGAGGCGGCGAGCACGAATGCCTTTCGCGATGGGTGGTTCGTCACCGGAGACCTGGGCCACCTGACACAGGATGGTGAACTCGTGTTGGCGGGCCGAGCCAACGACATCGTTAACGCAGGCGGCATCAAGGTCAACTTGCACGAGATTGAGGTGTCTGCACAGACCCTCGGGAACCTCGCCGATTCTGCAGCTGTGGTGATCGACGGCATCGACGGAATTCCCCGAGTTGTTTTGGCCGTCGTGCGTGGTCCGTCAAGTGACCTCGAAAAACTGGGGCACGACCTCAAAGAAAAATTTGGTGCATTGGCTCCGCACACGATTCTCGGCATGCCCGATATTCCCAAGAATCGCGCGGGAAAAACGGACCGTGATGCGCTAGCGCAGATTGTCAGCGCGGCCCTCCGCCCGAAAGCCTGACCTAGCCGCTGGAATACGCCGATTTCGGTCGAGTATAAAAGTCGAGGTCCCAGCGGCCGTGCTCGGGGCCGCCATAGCCGGAAGCCTTTCGTCCCACGAACGCTGCCATCTCGTGCACAGGCAGTGGTGCGGCCCCCGACTGGAAGATGCCCACCTCGGCCAAAGCCTGAATCTTCGCTAAAGCGCTTTGGTCGCGCGTGCACGCCGCTTGGATGAGCCCCTGCTCGACTCCGTTTGCTAATTGGATGGCCTGCTCGAGAGAGCTGGCCGACTGCACAACGAGCACCGGGCCGAATGATTCGTTCTGAACGATGGGGTCTCTCGGATCGTCACAACGGATGATGGACGGCGAAAGTCCGTGGCCGCTAGCAAGGTCGATGCGCTCCCCGCCTGTGAGAAGAAGTGCGCCCCGGTCAACGGAGTCTCGAATCTGACCATAGACGCGTTCTCGCGCATCGAGCGAAATCATCGGCCCGACAACGGCATTCTCGAGCTGAGCATCGAGAACATGGAGGCCGCCTGCCTCGGTGACAAGGAGTGCTTGGAATTCGTCGATGACGCTCGCATCAACAACTGCTCGTCGCAGCGCTGTGCAACGTTGACCGGCAAAAGCAAACGCGTTACGAACGAGGTCGCGTGCGGCCTGTGGCAGATCAGCATCGGCGAGGACGATGACGGCGTTGTTACCACCAAGCTCCGCCCGCACGGGAACGAAGCGACCAGCGCATGCCGAGGCAATATCTCTACCCGTTGCTATCGACCCGGTGACGGCCACGGCCGAAATTCCTGGGTGCCGAACAAGCGCACGACCGGCATCGACTGTCGACGCTGTACGAACGACTAAATCTTTTGGCATTCCGGCTTGGGCAAGTGTCTTCATGAGCAACGTTGCCACTCCGTCCGCCTCGGGCGCGGGTTTGAACACAATCGCATTTCCGCCAAGGAGCGCCGGAGCGATGTTTGAGACCGGCAGCGCAACGGGGTTGTTCCAGGGCATCACCAAGGCGACCGTCCCGACGGGCTCGCGCATGACGGAAACGTGCTCGTCGATGCGCTCTGGCTCGAAGAGATAGTCGGTGAAAACGTGGAGCGCGGCGTCGATGTGGGCGATAGCTCGCGAGACTTCATCTCGGGCAAGGCTGAGCGGCTTACCTAGTTCACGTACCGTCGCGTCCGCGAGTTCCTCTCGTCGACTCACGAGAACATCACGCCACTCCGTGATGAATTTGAGGCGCTCTAATAGTGGCCGCTGGGCCCAGTCAATCTGAACCTCGACCGCCCGGGTCACGCACGCCGAAATATCTTGCGCATCCCTCAGGCCGGGTCCCGAGATTTTGGAAGAAGTCATGCGCTACGAACTATCTCGTCCACAATGTGGGTTGTCATCGCACGTGTTCCCACAACGGTTGAACTTGGGCCCGCGATGTCTGCCGTTCTTATGTCGCGGGCGAGCACACTGCCGATTGCATCTCGGATGCGAGCGGCAAGATCGGGGCGATGAAGTGAGGCCTCAAGCAACCACGCGAGACTCAATAAGTGCGCAATCGGGTTGGCACTGTCGGTCCCCACGATGTCGTGTGCCGCACCGTGGGCGGTTTGATAAACGCCAAAGCCCTCGGCCGAAAAGTTTGCCGAATAGGACAGTCCACGCGAGCCCAAAGCCACCGATGCGGTATCCCCCAAGACGTCGCCGAACATATTTGGCGAAACAATCACATCAAATTTTGTGGGCTCGCTGGCGAGCTGATAGCAGGCATTGTCGATTTCGAGAATATCGAGGCTTACTCGACCCGAGGACTCTTCTTGGGCCACCTGTTGCCAGAGTGCACTGACAGTAGGTATGCCACCCGGTTTAACAACCAGAGTCAGTCGGGAATCCCGAGATTCGGCGGCGCGCACGGCAACGTCGATGACGGCCGCCACCTGGTCACGACTGTAGTGAAACGAGTGAAAGACAGAGTCGTCGGTGAGCCACCCGTGTTCGCCCTGATAAATGCCGCCACTGTTGTCGCGTACCAACAGCATGTCCGTGCCAACGACGTGTTCCGGTCGCAAGATGCTCGCGTCGATCAATACCGGATCAGCGTGAACAGGTGTCAACTTGACGAACAAATTGAATGCCCGACGAAGCTCATAAACGAACCGCCCGCCGGCTGGACCGTGCAGCACGGGTATGCCTTCGGTTCGACACGCATCAATCCATTTGTACACAGCGGGCGACACCGGAAGGTCGCCGTCGTCGGCGCGTTCGAGGCTGGGGCATTGCTCAATGAGCAACGCTGTTCCCGACGACGTGTTGAGGGCCTCGATAACGCGAAGGGCCGACTCCGAGACTTCCGCTCCGATACCTTCGCCGGTCACGACACCGACGGTGAGCCCATGGGCCATCGAGGTAGAGCGTTCCCCCAGAACAACGTCGAGGGAAGGTAGTGGCATGCCCACCACGGTATCAGTGAGGGTTCGAGGTGCGGAGTGGCGAGTGAGGGTCCCCAGCGGCGAAGCGATGCTTCGCCCATAGCTGTGGGCCCAAGAACTACGTTCGAATCCCACAATCACACAGGCACCAAACAAAAACGCCCCGGAAGGGGGCGGTTTCGTTTGGTGGCGAGTGAGGGATTCGAACCCCCGAAGGCTGAGCCGTCTGATTTACAGTCAGATCCCTTTGGCCGCTAGGGTAACTCGCCGGCGTGCCGTGCGACACAAGACACCACATTACCGTTTGGGCAACGCCCGACGAAATCCCCGCTGGGGCGATGGACGGGCTCGCGACAGGACTAGCGCAGCCCCATCGCGGCGGCGTACTCGTTGGCCTTGGCGCGAACATCGTCGGCGTAAGAATCAAGCTGGTTATAACTCCACAGGCCCTGCTTCCAGCCGTCAGCCGTCGTCATGGTGGCGGAGGAATAACAGAGGTAATTAGCCGCTGCCACAACCGAATCGTCGACCTGCTGCCCGTTGGGGTCGCCATCACCGTTTGCGTCGACGTTCCACGCTGCCCACGTCTGCGGAATGATCTGCATCGGCCCCACTGCCCGGTCAAAGTCTGCGGAGCCATCAAAATTGCCGTCATCAAAATCGGGGATGTTCATGGTGCCGTCTCCCACGAGCGGAAGACCAAATATGGGCACACTCATGAAGCCGTCTTCCTTGATGACGTCACCGAACAGCTCACCGTGATGAGACTCCACCCAGCCGATGCCCGCGAGAGTGTTCCACGTGACACCACACTCGGGCCACGTGAGCGCCAGGCGCACTGCACCTCCCGCGTAGGCCGCGAGCGCACGTGCCGGAATCCCGGTCTTTTCGGCTGTGTCGGCAACCCACGCCTCTTCGACCACCGTGACCAAGGGGATGGTGCGCACGCTCGCATCCGTGAGGGTGGTGTCGTAGGGAGGCAGTGGCGCGGCCACAGGAAGATCCGATGCCGGTTGTCCGCCACCACCCGATCCGCACGAAACAAGCGACACAATCAGGATGATGACGAGCGCGACGAGCGCACCCACGGCAATCGTGCGGTTGCGTCGAACGATTCGCGTAGCCACCCCCCTATTCTGGCCGCGCGGACTGACGGCAACCTGAGGGCTCACCCCATCGCACACGATTGATAACGTCACTGCCGTCGGCCCTCCAGATGAATACGATGGAGTCATGGCAGATTCCACATTCGACATCGTCAGCAAAGTTGACCCTATGGAGGTCGACAACGCCTACAACCAGGCGACCAAAGAGATTGAACAGCGCTACGACTTCAAAGGCGTTGGCGCCTCCCTCGAGAAGTCCGGCGAGAAGTTCCTCATGAAGGCAAACTCCGAAGAACGCGTCAAGGCGGTTCTCGAGGTGTTCGAGTCGAAGCTCATCAAGCGGGGCATCACGCTGCGCCAGCTGGATGCCGGTGCGCCCTTCCCCAGCGGCAAAGAGTTCCGCATTGAAGCGAGCATGAAAGAGGGCATCGATCAGCCCAACGCCAAACTGGTCAACGCCGCGATTCGCGAAAAAGCGCCCAAGTCGGTGAAGTCACAGATTCAAGGCGACGAGATTCGCGTCTCATCCAAGAGTCGCGACGACCTGCAGGCAACCATGGCCATGCTCAAGGGCGAGGACTTTCCCGTCGCAATTCAGTTTGTGAACTTCCGCTAGGCCTGATTTCGACAAGCTCAATCGACGGCCGCCCGCTCAATCGACGGCCGCCAGCGCAATCGACGGCTAGTTGTAGCCGAAGGGCACATCGCCCCACGCGCGACGCACGTCGGCATCCGGGTCGTTCACCACGGTGTCGGTGTCATCGATGATGAGCGTTGACCGGGTCTTCGCGCGATACTGCGGCCACGGTTGGCTCGCGGTCGCCTCGGGGTCTCCCGTGAGGGCGAACGACAGCCAGTGGTCATGCATGCGGTCCATGGTGCGACGCGCTGCGGCAAGGCCGCCCAGCCGGAACATAAAGTCTTTTTTGCCGACCTTGGTGGGCAGCGTGCCGAACACGTAGGGCAACTCGGTGGCATGCATGGCGCCCAATCCGAGGGCCTTCATGAGCGGCGGGGCCTGGTCAACCC
>CAIVOR010000314.1 GCA_903907615.1 uncultured Microbacteriaceae bacterium
CGTGGGTGCGATGGCGGCGAGCAGGCTCTCTAGGGTGTCCATGAATCTCCTCCTTGAGACGGATTATGTCTCTAACGATACCTACTTGCCCCTGAAGCGTCACCGCGAAAGTGGCGCACACCCCTTGCCATCCGGCGCAGGCATTTTTTTGCCACAGCGCGCAGGGACGTGCGGTGCGAGCCTTTTGCCCTTACGATGCTTTTCGTGACTATTGCCAACTTGCCTCTTCGCCGTCGCGGTTTCGACTGGGTGTTCATCGTTTTCTTCTGCTGGGCATTCGTGTCCTGCATCATCAGCGATGCCATTCCCACGCTCGGAATCGTTCAATCCGCTGACTCCACCAACATCCTGGCCCAGTGGAATTACGCCTACGCCTCGGTCAACGACCCGCTGTTCCTGAACCCGCCGATCTGGATGCGTTTCGTCACCGGTCTGTCAGCCTTCGTCTACGCGCCCTTCTACATCGTCCTCGTTTATGCGCTGATTACGGCTCGCAACTGGATCCAGTTGCCCGCGGTGATCTACGCGACCATGATTGTGAGCCTCACGGGAATCGTGGTGTTCGGCGTGGAGTTCTTTGGCGAGCCCGAGTGGCGCACGCCCAACCCGCTGGGCTTCCTGGCTTTCAACCTGCCCTACGTGTTGATTCCGTTGTTGCTGCTCATTCGCATGCGCAAGCCCCTGCCCTTCACGAGACCCTTCTAAGAGACGGCCCGTAGTTCTCGGCGACCCGCTCAGCGGGGCGACCTAGCCGGCTGTGAAGCCGGTGGGCGGAGCAATGTCCCGGGGGAGGCCCGACACCTCAGCGAAGGCCTCGAGGGCTTGGGTGCGCGCATTGGCGAGGTCCACGATTGGCGTGGGGTAGTCGAGGGCGTTGGCTCCGTCAAAGTCGCCCAGGTAGCGCCGAAGGTAGATGTGCTTCGGGTCAAACTTTTCGGCCTGGAGAACGGGGTTGAAAACACGAAAGTAGGGTGCCGCGTCGGCACCACATCCGGCCACCCACTGCCAACTGGCGGCGTTGCTCGCCGGGTCGGCGTCCACCAGGGTGTCCCAGAACCACTCCTCACCCACGCGCCAGTCGATGAGCAGGTTCTTAATGAGGAATGAGGCGGCCACCATGCGCACGCGGTTGTGCATGTATCCGGTCTGCCACAGTTCGCGCATGCCCGCGTCAACGAGTGGCACGCCGGTGCGACCCTCCTGCCACGCGGTCAGCGCCGGCGTTGTGGACGGGGCCCACGGAAAGCCGTCAAATCGGCGATCAAAGTTGTGGGTCGCCAGGTCTGGCCAGTGAAAGAGCAGGTTGTAACTGAACTCGCGCCACCCGATTTCAGCCAAGAATTTGGCCGCGTTTCGTGTTGTCTCGGCAGAGGAGTTTCGTCGGACGGCTTCTACGCGGTCGAAAATCTGGAAGGGACTGATTTCGCCAAATCGCAAATGCGGTGAGAGCTCACTCGTGGCAAATTCGGCCGGGAGGTCTCGACCGTCGGCGTAGCGATCAAGTCGGTCGGCGATGAATGAGTCGAGTTGTTCGTGAGCCGCCTGTTCACCCACCTTCCAGCGCGCGACGAGCCCGGCCGACCAGTCGGGGTTGCGGGGCAGCAGGTTCCACGAATCAAGGTCATCGCTGGCGAGCGGGGAGACATCGGACGGCAACCCAGGGATTGCGGGGGGCGCGGGCAGCGGTGCCCGCGGCGGCTCCGGTCGAGCCAGGAATGCTTTCCAGAACGGAGTAAAGACCGTGTACGGGTTTCCGGCTCCCGTGGCAATGGTCCACGGTTCGACGAGCAGGTTGGCCTGAAAACTGTGTGCGTCGAGCCCGGACGCCCGGGCATAATCCTTAATGGCCGCATCGAGCGAACGCTCAGCGCCCCCGTAGCGTCGGTTCCAGAAGACGGCAGTCGCGCCGGTCTCGCGAATCAGGTCACGCATCACGTCGTGGGCGCCACCCCGGCGCAAGATCAGCGAACCGCCCAGTCGCGCGACGCGGGCACTCAACCGTTCGAGGCTGTGGTGCAGCCACCATTTTGCGGCGCCTCCGAGGGGCCGGATGCCGTCAGATACCTCATCGTGGATGAACACGACCAGGACAGGCCTGCCCCGTTCGATTGCCGCGGTCAGCGCCGGATTGTCGGCAAGACGCAGGTCATTACGGAGCCAGACGATGCTCGGGCCGGGAACAGACGGGGGAAA
>CAIVOR010000315.1 GCA_903907615.1 uncultured Microbacteriaceae bacterium
AGCCAGACGTAAGGTCGACAACGTAAATCTTGCCGTCTACGGGGTTGTAAGCCGGGCTCGAGTAGCACTGACTAGCATCAAGTGCCGCAACGACCTCAGTGACGACGCCGGTAGCGACGTCCACAAGGCCGACGGCGGGTACGCCGTCGTCGTCACAGGCAAACGCATAGAGGCCTTCGCCCGCGGGCAGCGAACGAGGGGCGGCAAAGGCCGGGGTTGAGGCAAGCAACAGCGCAGCCGAAGCTGCGGTTGCCAGCACAATCTGGACACTTTTCTTCATGTGATCTCCTGAAGGATGTAGACGGATTAGACCACAGTTATAATAGCACAAACGACGAAAAGAGCCATTTCTCACGCAGGCGGCAAATTATGACGACTCCGAAATGCCCGGCGTCGCGACTCTAGTAAATGCCGGGGATAATCCGGTACTTGACCTTGGCGGTGTACTTGCCCCACAGCGCGCCGTACTTGGCCTCGCAGATCTTCTCGTCGTCGCGCTCGCGGGAGACGAAAAGGGCGATGTAGTAGAGCGGGTAGAGCCAGATCATCCAGATGCCGTAGTAACCCGTTGCCGCGGCGATGGCCACGGCTTGAAGGATTTCGCCGAGGTAGTTGATGTGCCGGCTGCCGCCCCAGAATCCGTTGACCAGCAGGGTGTGCTTTCCGTTGCTGAGGGATTCGGGAAAGATGCCGAAGAAGCTGCGCTCGGGAGCCGTCTTGAAGCGGAACTTCTGCATGTTGGCACCGCGTGTGAGAACCCAACCGCCAAAGAAGAGGACGCCACACATCACCGTGGCCCAGGTGGGTACGCCCGGGTTGGGCAGGTCGGCCGTGAACCAGAGGGACACCGTGTAGAAGTAGGGGTAGAAGGCCAGGCATCCGAAGCCGAGTTTGAAGCCCACCCGTTCCGCAATGAAGTCGTAGGTCCACAGGTGCACGCGCTCAAAAATCAAGTATTCGAAGCAGAACCAGGTGAGCATTCCGCAGGCCAGCAGAAAGCCGGGGTTAATCTCGTCAACGGTCGTGATGTGGAACACGGCGAACGAGAGAACGTTCAGCTGCAGCACCACCGCACCCACGAGGTAGAGCCAGACCTTGGCGTCGAGCAGTTCTCCCTTGTACTGTGCCTGCTTTGACCGACCGAACCAGAAATCAGCGAGGAACGAAGAGCGAACGGGAGGGAACTTGAGCACGACAACCAGCGCGTAAATCAGGCCGATGATGACGGCACCGATGAGGCCCCACCACCGCGCCTCGTAGAGCCAGGTAAACGGCACGAGGTTCGTGAATCCGAGCACCAACCACAGGGCGATGCTGACCACCAGCACGTAGCGTCCGTTGATGCGGTAACGCAACACCTTGCCCGTCGCGTCGTCAATCACGTAGCCCTTCACGCGGTGCGCGGGAATAACAAGGTGCAGCAATGTGATCACGGCATACGCAATGAGCGGGGTGATCAGACCCCAAAAGATAGTCACGACAAGCCTCCAGTGTTCTTGGACATAATACCGATGGCAGCGCGTCGGCTCAGGAGCCGCGTCATCATGAATCGGCCAATTTTGTTCACGCCGCCGGGCACCACCACGGGCCCGTTGCCCAGCGCATCCAGCGTCGTTTCGGCAACCGTGACGGG
>CAIVOR010000316.1 GCA_903907615.1 uncultured Microbacteriaceae bacterium
CATTTCCGGCTGGGATAGTGCCTCGGACCTCGAAGAAACCCTGTCGCGCACCGCGGATTTGAGCGCTGTTGACGTTGCGGGCGCCGTCAATGCGTTGGATCCCACGCGGCAAGCCTGGCGAGATGAAATCGCCACGCTCGGCGGACCCTCGCCCCTGTTGTTCTTTTCGGATACGCCACGCACGCGTCTCGACCTCACCACCACTCATCCGGGTGGACTGCCCAAGTTTTTGGCCGGAGAGCCCACTCGCCTGACGCACCTGTATCGCGAAGAGTTCACCCTGCGAAATGCTCGGTTAGCGGCGGCGGCTCTCGAGTCCATTGCCTCGTCGCTGCGCGTCATGCGCGGCATCGAAACCGTCTTCTTGGCCGTGGGCGTGGCCGCGTGGACCTTTGGCGGCACCAGTTATTCGGCCCCCGTCATGCTGCGCCCCATGGCCGTGCGCCGCCTCGGCCAAGACTTTGAACTCGTCTTGCGCGGCGGACCCGTCGTGAACCCCCGACTGGTTCAGGCACTCGAGGAACAGTTCCACATTTCGCTGGATGCTCGCGCGCTCGTGGGCCTCGCTCAGGCTAACGACACCTTCGCTCCGCAGCCCGTGCTCGAACGGCTCGAGGGTCTGACGGGCCACGTGCCCGGATTCACGGTTGAGAATCGACTCGTCTGCTCGTCCTTCGGCGATGTGGCCACGCGCATGGGCGAGGATGCCCGAGAACTCGCTCACCCCATCCTGGATGCGCTCGCCGGAAGTGCGTCGGCGCGCGATCGTCTGACGTCATCCCTCGCTACGCCCGACCCGACGTCGCAGGACACTCGTCCGCCGTCGTCGGACACCCTCGTTCTCGACGCCGATGCTGAGCAAGAAGAAGTTGTGGCGCACATCGCCGCCGGCAATAGCATCGCGGTCAAGACTCTGCCCGGCACGGGCCGCACGCAAACCGTGGTCAACGCCATCGGCGCGCTCACGGCAGCGGGCAAGCGCGTTTTGGTGGTCACGCCCCGACGGGCGAGTGCCGATGCCGTTCGTCGGCGCCTCGATCAGGCCGGACTGGGGGGCCTCTGTGCGTCCCCGCGGAGCCTGCGCAAAGACCTCATCGCCGGCATCCTGCGCAATGAGCGGGCCGAGCGTCCCGACGTCACCGAGGTCGACGATGCGCTCACCCGTCTGCGTAAGGTTCTCCTGAGCTATCGCGATGCGCTCGGAAAGCACGATGCCGTGCTGGGTGTCTCCGTTCTCGATGCACTCCAAGAACTGTCGCGCCTGGCGCTACTTCCCGAACCCCCGGCCACGACGGCTCGTCTGCCACGACGGGCTGTGGAAGCGTTGGCCTTCGACCGCTCGCAGGCAACCGCCATGTTGGTCTCGGCCGCCGAGCTGGGTCAGTTCCGTTACGGCCCCGACGATTCGCCCTGGTACGGCGTCACGTTTGGAAGCAACGCGGAGTCGCAGGCCACGCACGAATTAGCCAAGCGCATCCACACCATCGACCTGCCACGCCTCCTCGAGCGCGCTCACGAGGTTGTGGGGCAGACGCGCATGCGGTCGTTCGAGAATCTCATCGAACTGGGTCTGTACATCCGGTTGCTCATCGACATTCGCGACACGCTCGACACCTTTGTTCCGAACGTCTTCGACCGCCCGCTCGACGATGTGATTGCGGCCACAGCGAGCCGTCGCGGCAACGACATGCCTCCTGCCGCGCGCAAGAACCTGCGCAAACTGGCCACCGAATTTGTTCGCCCCGGAGCGAGCGTGTCAGACATGCACACGTCGCTGGTGCGCATCCAAGAACAGCGACTCCTGTGGCAGCGGTACACCGTGGCCGGCGCGCTTCCCGAGGTGCCCGTGGGTGTGAGCGACCTGAGCGTCGCCTATCAGCGTGTGATGGAAGACATTGTGGCCCTTGACTCGCCCCTGCAGTCCGCGGGGGCAACGGCGCCCCTCAACACGTTGCCGATTGCCGAGCTCACCAACAAGGTCAGCGCATTGGCGGCCGATTCGGAGGTGCTCTCAAACCTCCAAGAGCGCATGACGCTCATCGACCGGCTGGGCGAACTCAACCTAGAGGCGCTGCTCGAAGATCTCTCCATGCGACACGTACCCACCGAGCGGGTCGCCGAGGAGTTTGAACTGGCCTGGTGGCAGTCCGTGCTCGAGGGAATGCTCGACGGCGAGCAGGCTCTCCTGGGTGCCAACACCGGAATCCTGGATCGGCTCGAATCCGATTTCCGCATGGTCGACGAAGCGCACGCGGGAGCCAATAGCGCGCTGCTCGCGGCCAAGCTTGCCGAGCTGTGGAAGATCGGGCTCGTGGACTTTCCCGAGGAGTCCGATCGGTTGCGCCACGCGCTGAAGTCGGGGCACATCTCGGTGGGCGAGCTCTTTAAGATTGCGTCGCGCCTCGCGCGTGCCATTTCTCCGGTGTGGGTGGTCTCGCCCTACGAGGCGCACGTGTTGCCGGTGAGCGACTTCGACGTGACCATCATTCTCGACGCCGGAGCAACGACCGTGGCCGAGAACGTGTGTGCTATCAAACGCGGTAGCCAGGTCGTGGCGTTTGGTGATCCGATTGTCGAAACGCCCGGACGCTTCTCCACAAACATGGCCGATGACGACGCGGGCGACCTCGGCGAAAGCTTGGACGAACTCCACGGATCTTCCGCACTCGCCCAACTCTCGGAAATCGTCCCGGTCTTTTCGCTGACGCGGTCGTATCGCACGAGCGGCAGTGACCTCACGAGCATCGTCAATCGGCGGTTCTACGCTGGACGCATCAATTTCTTGCCGTGGGCGGGTTCCTTCCTGGGCAGCAAGAGTGTGCGCTTGCACGTCGTTGCCGACGGCATGGGCGCCCCCGATCCCCAGACGGGGATCATCGAGGCAACACACGCCGAGGTCACGCGCGTCACGGAGATGGTTCTCGAGCACGCGTCCACGCGCTCTCGCGAATCGCTCATGGTTGTGACACCGAGCAGAAAGACCGCCGCACTCATTCAGTCCAGCGTGACCTCCGCGATTGCTCGTCGAGACGAACTCGTGAACTTCCTGCTGGCCGATAGCGCCGAACCCTTCACCGTGCGAACCCTAGCCGAGTCGGCCGGTCTCACGCGCGACCGCGTGATCTTTGCCGCCGGATACGGACTCACTCCGCACGGACGGCTCCTCAATGACTTTGGTCCGCTCTCGCGTCCCGGTGGGGAGCGCCTGTTGGCCCTCGGCCTGACACGTGCCCGCCGCACACTTGACCTCGTGTCGTCATTTGGCCCCCAGCATCTCGACGCTGCCACGCTCGAGCACGGCGCCCGCCTGTTGGGCGACATTGTGCGCGAGGTGGACGCCCCACTCGGTGAACAGAGTTCGGAATCGACCGCCGAACCGATGCTTCTCGACTTGGCGGACCGCTTGCGCCAGCGCGGTCTCGACGTGGCGTTCGGCTACGGCGGTGACATCTCCCTCGTGGCGTCACACGGGCGTGTTGCTGCAGCCATCGAGACGGATTCGGTCCTGAGCCAGGGCACGTTGCGCGAGTCGCTGCGCTTGCGTCCGGCGGCCCTTCGCCGCCTCGGATGGCACTACGTGCGCGTGCACACCTTCGAACTCTTTGCCGATCCTGAGGCCGTCGCTGCTCGCATCGCCGGAATCGTGGGACTCTCGAGCGCCGTCACGATGGAGATTTCGCCGTTCGATGCGTCCGACGACGTGGCGACCGATGTCGTGGAGGCTCCTCACCCGCCGCTCACGGCCACCGAGGGAATCGAAGCCGCTGTCGAGTCCGTCACGCCGCGCGACCAGCCACCCGCTTACGTGGCCCGGTTTGCCGATGAAGACCCCGTGGGAGCGCCCATTGCGGCCATCCCCGGCGTGGTTGAGCAGGATGACATTCTTACGGCACCACTCGAGATTCCTTCGGTGATTGTGGTTCAGCCCAACCTTGACGGGCCTCGCCAGGATGCTCCGCTCACGGCTGTTCCCGTCCAAGACGCTCCGCCGAGTCGTCCGGTAGTCGACATTCCCCGTGCGGATGCCCTCGACATCGATGACGACAACGAATAACTCAGACAGCGCGACGCCGGCGCGCCGAGGCCATCGGCGGGTCAGTGTGCCGGGCAAGGGAACCGAAGAGCCCGATGCAATCCGCGAGCCGGATCCCGACTCATTGAGTGATGGCGTCGACGACAACGACGAGCGCCTTCGCCGCGACAAGCCTCCACACTGGGGTTAGTCAGCCACGGATTCGAAGCGCCACCACCCGCTCGATGTGATGACTCCATCGACGGGAACGTCGTGTTTCTCGCGCGGGAGATTGCTCACCACGTCATCGTCGAAGACCAGAGCAAAAACGGGCGTCTCGGGGGAGAGCTCGGCGAAAAACCGATCGTAAAAACCGCCACCCCACCCCAACCGGGTTCCCGTCTCATCAACGGCGGCGGCCGGACACACCACAAGGTCCACAGCAACCTGTGCTGTCGTGGGGGCGTCGCCCACATCAGGTTCGGGCATGCCTCCCAACCCCGCGCGTTCGGGCGTCGTGCCGTCGACGCTCGTCCATTCCATGACGCCACCCGCGTGGCTGACCGGCGCAACGAAGCGAGTTCCGAGTTGGGAAAGTTCGCGGATTGCGTCTCGCGTCTGTGGCTCAGTGGGGGTCGACAGGAATATCGCGACGGTTTCTGCTCCACAGTCACGAACGAGCTGACGGAGGTTTTCGGTTACCCCTGACGCTGCGCGGGCGCGTTCCGTGGCGGACCGTTCGGCGCGACGCGCGCGCGCCTCGGACCGCAAACGCGTCTTGAGTTTGTGAACCGTCACGGTCTCATCCTAGAAACCTTTGCGCCGGTAGAATTGACGGGTGCCCGCACCCCACACGCTCAAAGCCGTTATTCCCGTTGCCGGTCTGGGAACGCGGTTTCTCCCGGCGACGAAAGCACTTCCGAAAGAGATGCTGCCGGTAGTCGATAAGCCCGTCATCCAATACGTGGTCGAAGAAGCCGTGAATGCGGGGCTCACCGACGTACTCATGATTACCGGACGCAACAAGAATGCGCTGGAGAACCACTTCGACCGTAATTTTGAGCTTGAGGTGAAGCTCGAAGAAAAGGGTGACGAGATGCGCCTGGAGCGGGTCACTCGTTCCACCGACCTCGCCGACATTCACTACGTTCGGCAGGGCGACCCCCGCGGGCTGGGCCACGCCGTCTTCAAAGCACGTGCACACGTGGGTAATCAGCCGTTTGCCCTTCTCCTCGGTGACGACATCATCGATGCCGCCGAAGACCTCCTGATCCGCATGCTCGCGCTCAACGCGTCGAGCGGCGCTTGTGTTGTGGCCCTCATGGAGGTTCCCGATGACGAACTGAGTTCGTACGGTGTCGTGGCGGCGGAACACACGGATACTGCCGATGTCGTGCGCGTTACTCAACTCGTCGAGAAGCCCGGACCCGGAGAGGCGCCGTCGAACCTTGCCGTTGTCGGCCGTTACGTGCTCGTTCCTGAAATCTTCGACATTCTCGAACATCAGACACCCGGTCGCGGGGGCGAGATTCAGTTGACGGATGCACTGCAAACCTTGGCCGCCAAACCGGATGCACCGGGCGTTTTAGGCATTGTGTATCGCGGTGCGCGTCACGACACAGGCGATCGACTGGCATACCTCAAGGCTGTCGTGGAGATGGCGCTCGAACGTGGTGACCTCGGTCCCGCTTTTGGCGCCTGGCTGGATGACTATGTCGATGCCCGACGCGGTCGGAGCTAGATTTCATGCTTGGTGCCAGCCTCCGCGGACTCGTGTTGCGCGACGGAGACGTGACCCTTCGACCACTCCGCGTTCGTGACACGAACGCGCTTGACCGGGAACTCATGCTCAATCGCGGTTGGTTGCGCCCGTGGGAGGCCACCAACCCCGATGGTTTCGTGAGCTTTGACACGCGCGCGAACATCCGCGCACTCATCGCTTATGCACGCACGGGGGCCGGGGTGGCGTTTGCGATCGAGCTGGCGGGTGAACTTGTGGGGCAACTCAACGTGTCGGCCATCACCCACGGTTCGCTGTCGTCGGCGCAGGTGGGTTACTGGGTGGCCGAACGTGTTGCCGGCCGGGGGGTCACCCCGACCGCGGTTGCGCTGGCCACCGACTACTGCTTTTCGCGGCTTCACGTGCACCGCATGGAGATTTGTATCCGACCGGAGAACGCCGCATCCCTGCGCGTGGTGGAGAAGCTCGGGTTTCGGTACGAGGGTTTTCGTGAGCGTTACATCCACATCAACGGCGCGTGGCGCGACCACGTGTGCTTCGCGGTTACTGCCGAGGAAGTGCCCCAGGGCGTCTTGGCGCGCTGGAGAGCGGGTGCGGTACCCGCAGGACTCCCCACGGCGCCGCCGTTTGCGGGGCCTCCCGTAACTTCCCGAGCCACGCCGTGGAACGGTTCAGACACGCCTTAACCTCTTCCCGGCATTGTGCCGGGCGTCTCATACCGTTGAACATATGAACGGCGAGTTTCTCAGCGGGGGTTTGGTCTTCGCTGTCGGCGCCGTTTTATGGGTGGCATATCTCATCCCGAGCTGGTTGAGGCGTCGCCACTTCAACGAGACCGAGGCGAATACGGTCCGGCTCCAGCACACGGTCTCGGCGATGACCGCCGTCGGACTCGACTCCAGTCACTTACGTAAGGCAGAAGCATCCGCGCGGGCTGCGCACGAACAAAAGAAGGCTCTGCGCAGAGCCGAGCGGGCCGGAAGGAAGATGGCCCGAACGTCGGCCCAGGATACCCTTTCTCCCGAACAACGTTCGCTCATGGCCAAGCACCGTCGCCGGTCTCAGCGCCAGGTGGCCGCCGTCATCCTTCTC
>CAIVOR010000317.1 GCA_903907615.1 uncultured Microbacteriaceae bacterium
CGACAATCGTGGCCCCAGCGGCCCCCGTGCCGAGCGTCGTGCAGCCGTGTTTGGCGATCGTCGTGAGAGCCGTGACCGCGACGACAGTCGCGAGCGGAGTGGTGGTTACGAGCGTGGCACCGGTCGTGACCGCGACAACCGTTCCACTGACAATCGTGTCCGCGATGACCGCGATGACCGCGAGCCTCGCGACTACCGCGGACGTGACGGCGGCGACCGTCCCGCTCGCGGTCGCGATGAGGGAACGCGCACGGACCGCTTCCGTGACGAGCGTCCCCGCACGGACCGTTCTCGCGATGACCGCGATGACCGTCGTCCCGCAGCTCGCACCGATCGGGATGACCGTCGTCCCGCCTCGCGTGGCGACCGCGACGATCGTCCTCGCGCGGCCCGTCCGGCACGAGGTGACCGTGACGAACGTCCGCGCACCGATCGCGTCCGCGATGACCGCGATTCGCGTCCCCGTGGTCGCGACCGTGACGACCGGGATCAGCGTTCGGGTGGATTCACGCCCCCCGAGGATGTCGTTCTCGACCGTCTCGACGCGGCCGTCGTGGCTCCCGAGGACATGGACGGCATCTCGTTTGGCGACCTGGGACTCGGTGACAACATCTGTCGTCAGCTGGCCCAGTTGGGTGCGGCGAGCCCGTTCCCCATTCAGGCGGCCACCATTCCCATCATCCTGACCGGCCGGGACGTTCTCGGTCGCGGTCGCACCGGATCGGGAAAGACCATTGCCTTTGGTGCCCCGCTCGTCGAGCGCCTGCTCGCCGACGGCCCGACCGGTCGCAAGCAGGGTCGTCCGGCGCGTGCGCTGATTATGGCACCCACGCGCGAGTTGGCGATGCAAATTGATCGCACGGTTCAGCCCATCGCGCGCTCAGTCGGACTCTTCACCACAACAATTTACGGTGGCGTGCCTCAGCACAAGCAGGTACTCAGCCTCCGCAAGGGTGTTGACATTCTGATTGCCACGCCCGGTCGCCTCGAGGACCTCGTCGAGCAGCGCATGATCGACCTGTCACACATCAGCATCACAGTGCTTGATGAAGCCGATCACATGTGCGACCTCGGTTTCTTGGAGCCCGTTCAGCGCATCCTGCGTCAAACCGACCCCGATGGTCAGCGACTGCTGTTCTCGGCCACCCTCGATTCGGGTGTGTCCACCATCGTCAAGGAGTTCCTCAACGATCCGGGGATCTACGAGGTTTCCGGCGAAGACCAGGACTCGGCAACCATTGACCACAAGGTCTTTACGGTCGAATCGCGCGACAAGGTCGAGATCATTGCCGAGCTGGCTGCGCACTCCGAGAAGGTTCTGGTGTTCACACGCACCCGGGCGTTCGCCGACATGTTGGCGGATGGACTCGATGACCGTGGCGTTCCTGCCACGAGCCTCCACGGTGACCTCAACCAGGCCAAGCGCACGCGCAACCTTGAGCGACTCAGCAGCGGACGCGTGCACGTTCTGGTGGCCACCGACGTTGCCGCCCGCGGCATCCACGTGGACGATGTGGATCTCGTGGTCCAGGCCGATCCGCCAGACGACTACAAGTCGTACATGCACCGCGCTGGCCGCACCGGCCGTGCGGGTCGTGAGGGCACCGTCGTTACTCTCATTCCCAAGGCGCGTCAGCGTCGCATGAACGAGTTGCTTGAGCGCGCAGGAATTACCGCTCCGGCCGTGGCCGTGCGCCCGGGTGACGACGCCATCGTCAATCTTCTCGGCTAGGGGTCGGGCTGGCCTTGAGCCGGCCTTCTCTCGTCCGGGGGGAATTTTGGGGGATGAACGTCCGTTAGGCCCATTGTTCGTATTCGCGTCCCGAGAAGAAAGTCCTCATGACACCAACCACTGTTCCCCGTAAGTCGTGGATTGCGCTTGTCGTTCTCCTCGCGGGAATGTTCATTGCCCTGCTCGACGCCACCATTGTCAACGTGGCGCTGCCCAGCATCCGTGACAGCCTGCACACGGGGGAGGCGGCGCTGAGTTGGATCGTCTCGGGATACGCTCTCTCGTTCGGAATTGCGCTCATTCCGGCCGGGCGTTTTGGCGACAAGTACGGTCACAAGTGGGTCTTTATCGTGGGTGTCGCACTCTTCACGATTGCGAGTGTGGCCTGTGGACTAGCCGCAAACGACGTTCAGATCATCATCTGGCGGGTTGTTCAGGGACTCGCCGGCGGTATCTTCGTTCCGGCCGTGGGCTCGTTTATTCAGCTGCTCTTTAGCGGCCGCGCGCGGGGGCGTGCGTTTGCCATTCTCGGCGCCGTTGTCGGTTTCTCGTCGGCGCTCGGCCTCATCACGGGTGGCCTTCTCATCCAGGCGTTTGGTGAAACCGATGGATGGCGCTGGATCTTCTTTGTCAACCTGCCGATCGGACTCGCCACCATCGTGGCCGCCATCATCGTTCTACCCAGCCACGAAGATCAGCTGGCCCGAAACACCACGCTGGACTGGTTTGGTGTCGTGTTGCTCGCCGGCGGTCTTACGGCAGTCCTCGTTCCGCTCATTGAGGGACAACAGGAAGACTGGCCGCTGTGGACCTGGCTGTCACTCGCCGGCGGGATCCTGCTCCTGGTGCTCTTTGCCCTGTGGGAAGTCGGCGTCGAGCGCCGCAAGAAATCTCCGCTGGTTCCGCCGCGGCTTTACAAGCACGCAAGCTTCGCCTTCGGCACCATCCTGGCAATGGTTTATTTCGCCGGCTTTGTGAGCATCTTCTTCACGCTGTCTATCCTGTGGCAGGTGGGCCTCGGCCACACACCGCTCGAGGCGGGACTTGTTTCGCTCCCCTTCGCGCTGGGCACCATTGTGGGCTCGTCGCAGAGTAGCCGGTTGGCTGCCCGACTCGGACGCACTGTGCTGCTTATCGGCTCGGCAGCCATGGCTGTCGGTCTCGTCGCCGTGTGGATTATCTTCGCCGAAGTGCCGGGCCACGAACTGACCGTATGGATGCTCATTGGCCCCTCGATTGTCAGTGGAGTCGGTAACGGGCTCTTCCTCGCGCCCAACATCCAGTTCATCATCGCGAGCGTGGACCGCAAGGATGCCGGCGCGGGCAGTGGTGTCATCAACACCATGCAGCGCGTCGGAACAGCCGTTGGTGTTGCCGTGATCGGAACGATTTTGTTCGGCACTCTCAGCATTTCGGGAACGCCGCCCACTCCCACGGACGTCGCCGATGCCTTTGGCAACAGTGCCGCGTGGGCGATGGCAATGAGTGCCTTGCTCACCGTGGTCGCGTTCGGACTCGTGTTTACCCTGCCACGCAAGACGGCGGGTCTCTACGACGTTCCTGTTGTGACGGAGTAGTCCGCGCTCAGCTCTGTGAGGGGGCGGCTCGACTAGCCCAAGGCCAACATGCCCACAGCGGCCAGAGCGAGCGCTAGTCCGATGCCTTGAACCAGTGACAGGCGTTCCTTGAGAATGAGGGTCGCGAGAATAATCGTGCCCGCGGGATACATGGCGACCACCACGGAAACAATCGAGAGCTCGCCGCTGCGCAGTGCGGCCAGTACGAGAATGTCGCCCAAAGTTTCGGTAAGTCCCGCCGCCACAGCGATCCAGATCCCCATGCGCCAATTGAGTTTGTCGCGGTCGCCGGCGACAATGTCTGAACTCGATTCCCGAGACTTACGCCGGGAACGCGCCCAGAACCACAGCGCTGAGACGCCAACGATGACCGACAAAACGGCGCCAGCAACGAAACGACTCGCGATGAAGGGCGTCACACCGCTGGTTGGCGAGGTGAGGGAGAGCAAAATCATGTACGTGCCGATGAACGTTCCCGACA
>CAIVOR010000318.1 GCA_903907615.1 uncultured Microbacteriaceae bacterium
GCACGGGCCTGGGCGATGGTGGGGCGTGGCATGTTTTCTTCCTAGCTCATCGACTTGGACTGCTCGGCGGTGTCGCACACCTGCTCGAAGGCGACAACCTTGCCGTCCTTCACCGTCCAGAGGTGAACGACGCGCACGTTCTGCGGCTTGCCGGTCTTCTTGAACGTTCCCACGTAGGTGCATACTGCGGCGACCTTGCCGGTGGCCTCATCGGCGAACAAGAAATCGGGAACAGCGCCAAAGCCGTCCCATTCGTCGTTAATGCGACCAAAGATTTTGGCGCCCACCTCAGCCATGCCACGGTAGGTTCCCGCGTACGTGCTGCCGTCCGATTCCTTCCAGACGATGTCGTCTGAGAAATCCTTAAACATGCTGGGGACGTCGCCCGCCGCGCCGGCGGCGTAGTGAGCGGCGATGGTGTCGTGTGCGTTGGCCATGGGTTTCTCCTTGATGTGGGTTGCTGTGGGTGATTTAGTTTTTGCTGGTCGAGTGGGCCGCAGGCCGTATCGAGACCGGGTTTCGATACGTCGCTTGTGCGACTACTCAACCCACGATTGTTTAGATGGGTTGAGCGTCGGGGTAACGAACGGTGCCGAGCGGGTAAATGTAGCCGCCCGCGCGCGAGTGCATGGACTGCCCGGTGGCAGAAATGCCGAGAAAAATACCCGTCGTGTTGAGACCGTAGCCCAGGTCGTGCAGCCACACGCTGGCAACAGAGATGCGGAACTCGCGGAAACAGAACAGGTACAGGCCGTCGTCAAGTTTCCAGACCGTGCTCAGGTCCATGTCGCCGTGACCGCGCTGCTCCCCCTCGAGGCACTGCCACGCGTAACGCTGCGTCGACACGTACATGTGCTCGTAGAGGTGATTCGGGCTGTAGCGGTAGACGTTGCGCATTCCGATGAGATCGCGACTCTCGGCTGGCTCGGCCCCGGTTGCGGGGCCCTCGTTGGTGGTTCCCGCCCAGAACGTCTGGCCCACCTGGGGTGTTCCCTCAACCCGCTCGGGCGCGATGACGGAGTGGGTGATGATGGCGCGGTTGGTGGCGCGCGTGAACATGACCGTAATCGCCTCACGCTCGCGCGAGGTCAGTGGAAGGTTGACAAAGAAGACACCCGGGCGAGACTCGACCGCGTCATACGGGTCTGTCGAACCTTCCTCGACAATCTCGCCGCTCGCGCTCCACTGCACCGATGCGTCGTCGAGAAACGACAGCGTGATCGTTGATGCCGAACCGAACGCCACCTCGAGGGTTGTGGCCGCAAGAGACACGTTGGGCTTGCGATACGTGTCAATACCCGCGGCAAAGTCGTCGTACGACTTCCACTCGTCACCGGCGGCATCCGCCATGGTCACTCTCCTTCGAGTACGCGGGTCAGCTCATCGATTTTCTGAGCTGCCTCAACAAACTGCGCTTGTTCCTCAGTAGTCAAGGGGATTTCGATCACCGACAGTAGTCCCTGAGCGCCCAGCACCACCGGTGCTGACGAACTGATGCCCGTCACGGTGTACTCATCGTCGAGGATGATGGACGCGGGAAACGGTGTCGCCGTTGGCCGTGCGATGGCGTCGACCATCAGAGCGCCGCCAATTCCCGAACTCCAGGTTGACGTGCGTCCCGAGTCGAGGGCGACGTGACGTACGTACCAGTTCTGCGCGTAGTCGAGGGCGTGTGCGCGCTGCTCGGTAGTCAGTTCCACGGGCTTGCCATCGAGCGTGACCGAGGAGAAGACCTGCACGGCACCGGCGCCGTGTTCGCCCACGACCCAGCACGACACCCGCTGCGGAGCAACGCCGAGGGCCTGCGCAATTCCCGTGCGGAACCGCTGGGTGTCGTTGAGCGTGTAGCCCAGGAGTCGCTCGCGGGTCCAGCCCGTGCGTCGAGCCACCCACGTCAGCAGCGGGTCGACCGGGTTGGTCATCAGAATCAGGATGCCGGCGAAACCACCCGCAACGAGCTGATCAACAATCTCGCCCACGATGCGCGCGTTGTCTCTGAGGTAGACATCGCGCGACGTGTTGAGCGTGAGCGGCACCGCCGCACTGAGCACGACGATGTCGGCATCCATGGCGTCGGCCATCACACCGCCGACCACCGAGGTGGCACCGCCGAGCGACAGGGCATCCTGCAGATCCATCACGTGACTAACAATCATGTTGTCGCGGTTATCGATGACAACAATCTCGTAGGGGTGATCCGTGCGCAGCAGATTAAATGCCACGGAGGAGCCGATACCCCCGGCTCCTCCGATGACAGCTACCTTCACGAGGACTATGCCCCCGCGATGATGAACTCGGCGGCTTTTTCGCCGATGACCATGGTGGGCGCGTTCGTGTTACCCGTCGACACGGAAGGCATCACCGAGGCGTCCGCCACGCGCACGCCC
>CAIVOR010000319.1 GCA_903907615.1 uncultured Microbacteriaceae bacterium
AAGTTTGCTCTGCGCGTCAACGTCAATTCTCATCGGACGCTCGAGAACCTGCGTGCCGAGACTCATTGGGTCAATACCATTTCCGACGTGGTTACTCCTCGTCCCGTGCCCAACCGTAACGACGGGTTTGTGACATCCGGATGGCACGAAGCCTCAGGCCGGCAGCGCATCAGTGTGCTCTACACCTGGCTCGAGGGCGAAGAGCCGGGCGACGAGCCCACCTCGGAACAGTTGGCGGCGGCCGGTGCCGCGATGGCAAAACTGCACGCGGGAGCCCGCACTCTCGTGCTTTCTCCGGATGCTGAATTGCCCAACTTCGCGGATTTCTTCTGGGGAGACCCCGATGTGCTCCTCACTCCCGACAGCGAGCTTACGAACGAAGAACGTGAACTGGTGGCACGCGCCCATGCGCGCATCGAGGAAACACTCGCCCACCTGCGGGAGCTCGCGACGCCGCAGCCGATTCACGCCGACATCCACCCGTGGAACATGATGTGGCACGAGGGCACACTCGCTATTTTTGACTTTGACGATTCCGGCATCGGTCTGCCGGTGCAGGACCTCGCAACTTCGCTGTATTACCTCGACAACGAAGAACAGGTTGCCGCGTTCCTGGCCGGCTATGCCAGCGAGGGACCTCTCCCCGCATACACACCAGAGGAGATGGACCTGCTTCTTCTCCAGCGCCGCATCGTCTTGCTTAATTCGCTCCTGCACTCGAGCAATCCGGAACACCGCGACATCATCCCCGAGTACCGCGCCGAGACAATGCGTCGAATCGTTCACGTCCTGGGGTGACAGCGATTATTTCGTCCTCCGCATAGACTGCTCTCGGCGCGCAAATACTGCGGTCAATGAAGGGGAACTCCATGGCACTCGACCTCACGGGTAAAACCGCGCTCATCACGGGAGCAAGCTCCGGTATCGGCGTGGAATTCGCCAAAGCTTTTGCTCGCCGTGGCGCGCGCCTTGTTTTGGTGGCACGTCGCAAGGATCGACTCGATGCTGTGGCAGCCGCGATTCGAGCAGAATCCGGGGTGGATGTGGCTGTGGTCGTTCAAGACTTGAGCACCCCCAATTCCGCGGCAGAACTTGAGGCCAAGCTCCGCTCCACGCGGACGCAGGTGGACGTGCTCATCAACAACGCTGGATTCGGCACCAATGCGCGATTTGTCGATGAAGACCGTTACCGCGTTCGCGACGAGATCTCGCTGAACGTCGCGGCTCTGGTGGACCTCACGGCCGCTTTCTTGCCGGGCATGATCGCTCGTGATTTCGGTGTCGTGGTTAATGTGGCCAGCACAGCGTCATTCCAGCCCGTACCCGGCATGGCCGTTTACGCAGCGACGAAGGCGTTTGTTCGCTCCTTCACCGAGGCTGTGTGGGGTGAAATCGAGAGCCCCAACGTGCGCGTTTTCGCCGTGAACCCCGGTGCAACGCAATCAGAGTTCTTCGAGGTCGCCGGCGGTAAGCCGTCGATTGGAATGGCGCCGACCGTTGACGTGATTACTGCCACGATGCGCCAGATCGACGCTCGAGGCTCGAAGCCTTCCGTCGTTGTTGGCGGCCGCAATTCATTCATGTCGTGGATGTCGGCGCGCTTACCAGCCAAGGCCGTCATTCGCACGGCAGGAAAAATGTTCCTACCGCCGAAGCACTAGTCCGGGATAGGCATGAAACGGACGAGCGACCTCGTGCCGGCGCCTAGCGCGGGACGGCTCCGTCAAACACGTAATTGCGAAGTGCGGGCGTGAGCCGCAGGATGAGCCCCATCACCACGACGATGAGGAAACCGCCCAGCAGCGGCGGGAACCACAGGGCCACCAGGCCCGCGAATAGTCCAGCGTAAACGTCACCCAGTCGGGGACCACCGTTGACCACCGCGAAGAAGATGCCTTGCATGCGCCCACGAATTTCGTCGGGAACGACCGTGAGCAACATCGATGTGCGGAAGATCGCCGAGACCTCATCCGATGCCCCCATGCCCACGTACGCCAGGCAGGCGAGCGCGAGGGGCAGGACGCTGACCTCTGCGAAATCCAGTCCGCCACGGGGGAGTACGCCCAGTGTGAAGAGCACCAGCACCGTTCCGAACAGCACGATGAAGAGTCCGTAAATCTGCACGGCGCGACCAATCACGAGCCCCTGGCGACGCACGTGTTTGACGGGACCACTAAACAGACTCGTGAGGAATGTTCCTGCGGCACCCGCCGACATGATGATGCCCACGGTGATGGGTCCGCCTCCGATGAGTCCGGCGGCAACCGCAGGTAGCAGTACATAGGGCCGGCCAAATGTCATGGCCAAGATATCGGCGACGAAACCAGACGTGATTTGAGGCATCCCGCGCAGAAAACGCACGCTTTCCTTGAGTGCGGTCCAGCCGGGTCGCGTTACATCGCTCAGCGGGGGCAGGGCGGGCAGCAGCGCGACA
>CAIVOR010000320.1 GCA_903907615.1 uncultured Microbacteriaceae bacterium
AAACCGGGCGACTTTGTCATTACTCTCGGCTGCGGTGACGTTTACCGCATCGTTCCCTCGATTCTCGAGGCCCTCGAGCGACACGGTCCGGCCGCTCGCGCATGAAACGCCCCGACGATGCACGCCTGGGTCCCATTCCGGTCAAGTCCCCGTCGCCCGTCACGCCCCCACCTCGCAGGGAATCTGCGGGCAGGGTGGCAACCGTCAACGGGGGAGTGTCGCGCGAGCCACGTGTGACAGTGCGGACCGACCGCCAGGCAGGCACGAAAAACACTCCTCGGCAGCCGAAGCGAACGAGGAAGACGCGCCCCGAGAGTGAGACCGCGCGGACGCGCCGAGAAATGCGTGCGGCCATTGCCGCACGGAAGACAGCCGAACGCAATGAGATGAGACGGTTTACCGCGCACGTTCGCCGGCGTCGACAGGCGTTACTCGCGATACTGGCATCCGGCGCGGCCCTCGCCGCGTTTGTCGCCGTGGGCACGTTTACTCCGGTGATTGCATTGCAAACCGTGACGGTGGTAGGTACGCAACGCGTCGATCCGCAAATCATTTCCGCGGGGGTTGCCGAACAACTCGGCAAACCGCTTCCTCTGGTCGATTCGAATTCCATCCGGGATGTAATCGCCCTCCAACCATTGGTGAAGAGTTTTGCGATTGAAGCGAAGCCTCCCCATGAGTTGGTCATCCACATCATCGAACGCGTCCCTGCGGGCTACCTCATGGGTCGTAACGGATTCACACTCGTCGACTCCGCAGGGGTCACCATCGAAAGGTCGGCCGAGCGGACGCTCACCCTCCCCGTCATCGACGTGACGGGCGCCTCGCCCACGGCTAAAGGTTTTCCCGCCGCCATGGCGGTCTTGCAGGCGCTGCCAGAAAGCATCCGCAATCAGGTTGATCGCGTTGCCGCCTCAACGACGGATGACGTGACACTCTTCCTCAATCCCACGGGTTCGCGGGTGATTTGGGGTGGACCCGAAAATTCGACCCTCAAAGCACGCGTGCTCACCGCCCTCATCGCCAACTACCCGCTGGGTTCGGTAACCGCTTACGACGTTTCGGCGCCGAACTCGGCAGTGGTTTCCTAACGGCAACGTAGCGTCGGCGATTTGCTCCCCATCCACGCCCGCACGCGTCGGCACGACGACACGCCCGGCGTGTCGCGCGGCACGAACAGGTGACCCGCGTTTACTCTCAAGAGAGAAATTGAATACTCAGCATAACTTTAAGGTTCTACTTGAGGTTAAGAGTCTCGGAGGTCGTGATGGCAAACAGCAAAGCGTATTCGGCAGCGGGTGCGAGCAATCACTACTTCGCCGTCATTAAGGTCGTCGGTGTGGGTGGTGGCGGTGCCAACGCTGTCAACCGCATGATTGAGCTCGGCCTCAAGGGTGTGGAATACATCGCCATCAATACGGATGCCCAAGACCTCCTGCTGAGCGACGCTGACGTCAAGCTTGACGTTGGGCGCGAGCTCACCCGCGGACTCGGTGCCGGCGCGGACCCCGAGGTGGGACGCAAGGCTGCTGAAGATCACGCAGACGAAATTGAGCAGGCTCTGGCCGGCGCCGACATGGTCTTCGTCACGGCAGGTGAGGGTGGCGGAACCGGAACCGGCGGCGCGCCCGTTGTGGCCAAAATCGCTAAATCCATTGGTGCCCTCACCATCGGCGTAGTTACCAAGCCCTTTAGGTTTGAGGGAGCCCGCCGGGCGGCCCAGGCCGAATTGGGCGTGGCCGCACTGCGCGCAGAGGTCGACACGCTGATCGTTGTCCCCAACGATCGACTACTTGAAATCAGCGACCGCAGCATTAGCGTCCAGGACGCGTTTGCCACGGCCGACCAGGTCCTTCTTGCTGGAGTCCAGGGAATCACCGACCTCATCACGACACCGGGTCTCATCAACCTTGACTTCGCTGACGTCAAGTCCGTGATGCACGGCGCTGGCGCCGCGCTCATGGGAATCGGTTCGGCCCGCGGCGCAGACCGCGCCATCAAAGCGGCTGAACTCGCCGTTGCGTCGCCCCTGCTGGAAGCCTCCATCGATGGGGCTCGCGGGGTGCTGATTTCGGTGCAGGGAGGGTCAAACCTCGGAATCTTCGAAATCAACGATGCCGCCGAACTTGTTCGTGAGTCGGTGCACCCCGAGGCAAACATCATCTTTGGTGCGGTCATCGACGACACTCTCGGTGATGAGGTGCGCGTCACGGTGATCGCCGCGGGATTCGACGGTGGCGAGCCAACAAAGAAGACGTTCAGCCCCTCACCGGCGACGTCCGAGCTGTCATCGCCTCTGACGGGTGGCGACGTTCCACACATTCCCTCGCGACCATCGTTTGACGACGATCCCTTCATCACGAGTTCGTCGAATCTCTTTTCCGACGATGACTATGCGAGCGTTCTCACCACGCCCGCGACGCCGTCCTACGTTTCCGTCGACGCGTCGTTTATCGATGACGATGGTGGGGACCTCGACGTGCCTGATTTCATCAAGTAGGCCGTGCCCACACACGACGTGCCTGATATCGACTCGCCCGGGCTTGCTGCGCGACTGTCATCCGTCCGGCAGGGCATTGAATCCGCGCTGACGGCAAATGGACGGGCCGCCGGGGACGCGACGCTGATCGTCGTGACCAAGTTCCATCCGGCGTCCCTCGTTCGTGAACTCGCCGAATTGGGCGTCCGTGATGTGGGGGAGAACAAGCACCAGGAAGCGGTTGCAAAACACGCCGAGTGTGCAGACGTTGACGTGAACTGGCACTTCATTGGTCAATTGCAGTCAAACAAGGCTGCGGCTGTCCGCGGGTACGCAGATGCGGTCCACTCACTAGACCGACCTTCCCTCGTTACTGCACTGGAGAACGCGGGCCGGCAGAATCCCGACGCGAAAGTTCTTGACTGCTTTGTGCAGGTCAACCTGACTGATGACCCGGGTCGGGGAGGTGTTGCGTGGGCGGACATCGAATCTCTTGCCGAACTCACCTGCGCCGCGCCGAGCCTCAGGTTGGCCGGCGTCATGGCCGTTGCGCCACTCGACGTGGATCCACGCGAAGCTTTTGCGCGCGTGGCGCAGGCATCGGAGATCGTTCGTTCGGTCGCGCCCGACGCACGGTCAATCAGTGCCGGCATGTCTCACGACTACGAAGCCGCCATCGAGGCGGGTGCGACACACCTTCGGATTGGTACGCAAATCACCGGAAAACGTCCGTTGCCCGGTTAACCTCAAGGACAAGGCTTTTTTTCGGGAGGTAAACCATGTCAAATCCAATCAAGAAGGCAGCGATCTTTCTCGGTCTCGCCGAAGATCAGGAACTCGATTACGCGAACGAAACCGCTGCGATTCCCACTGCGGCCATGCCGGCCAGCCCTCGGGCATCGGTCACACCGCTGTCACCCCGCCGCACCGCGGTTCGTCAGTCGGTCAGTGACATGAATGAGATTGTGACCCTGCACCCCCAGAAGTATGCGGATGCGCGGGCTGTGGCCGAGAACTTCCGTGAGGGCATTCCGGTCATCATGAACTTGAGCGCAATGCCTGAAGACGACGCACGTCGTCTCATCGATTTTGCCAGCGGCTTGACGCTGGGACTCCACGGTCAGATCGAGCGAGTGACCAGCAAGGTCTTCGTCCTGTCGCCCGTGCACGTTGCCGTGTCGGGAGAGGCCGCCGCGAACACTGCTGAGGTAGACAACACCTTCTTCGCCGGCTAATACCGCCAGTTGCCTCACCTCCGGCACTGGTCCTGGAAGGTTCCCTCGTGAT
>CAIVOR010000321.1 GCA_903907615.1 uncultured Microbacteriaceae bacterium
ACCCAACATCGATTCTTTGGTGTCGGTGGCGTAGGCCACCACTCCCCCGCGCAGCACGCGCGATGCTCCGGCGACGCTCGTGAGCGCGGCCATGATCAGTCCGCCGGTGAGCGATTCGGCCACCGCGACCGTGAGGTTCTTGGCAGCCAGTTCCGCCACCAACCGGTGAACGGCATCCGGATGCTCGGATGGTGTCGGAGCGTCGTCAGCTCGTGGCGCATCGGTCACTTGCTCGCCTTTTTTCGCCCGCCCGCCGCGGCTCCAGTCAGGGCACGCTGCTGGCGCACACCGTCCACGAGGTAGTCGAGCCCGGTGGCCACGGTGATGATAACCACGAGGGTCATGAGCACCGTATTGATGATGTCCATCGGAAGGCCCCACATCGCACTCAGCGGCATGAGGGCACACGTGAGAGCAATGAACTGCATGATGGTCTTGATTTTGCCGCCGCGTGACGCGGGGATGACCTGGTCGGAGAGAACCGCCATGCGGAATATCGTGATGCCCACTTCGCGAACCAAGATGACGATCGTCACCCACCACGGCAGCTCGCCGAGGATGGAGAGCGCAACGAGTGCGCCGCCCGTGAGGACCTTGTCGGCGATGGGGTCAAGGATTTTTCCGAGGTCCGTGACGAGGTTGTAGCGGCGGGCAATGTAGCCGTCGATGCCGTCGGTGGCCATGCCCACGACGAACAGACCCGCGGCAACCCACCGCGTAACGTCCGTTGGCTGGTCGGTGCTGATGAGCAGCAGCCAGATGAACGCCGGCGCAAAAAGGATGCGCGCCACGGTGATGATGTTGGGCGCGTTCCAATTGGAAACACGCGCCTGTTCTACTCCCGACCCGTGAGTCCCCATGCGTCCTCATCTGGTACTTCGTCGACGATCTCGAGTCCCGCGTACATGTCGTCCACGGGATCGACGATGGCGGGCAATCCCACGTCGGCCGTGTTCACGTGATTCGACGCGCGCACGGGGCGAGGAAGCGCATCCGTGGCGGCAGTGGTTGGTGTCGCGGCGGGTGTTGCGGATGCCGGCGGCGCGGCCGGTGTCGCCGGCACATCACCGCGCAGCTTGGCCAACACGGCGGGGAGCTGCTCCTGGGCAACGAGCACATCGCGCGCCTTCGAGCCCTCGGAGGGTCCCACAATCTCGCGGGATTCGAGCAGATCCATGAGACGGCCCGCTTTGGCGAAGCCGACGCGCAGCTTGCGCTGAAGCATCGAGGTCGATCCGAACTGAGAGGAGATGACGAGCTCTGCTGCCTGCAGGAGGAGGTCAAGGTCGTCACCGATGTCGGCATCGATTTGTTTGCGCTCGGCGGCAACGGCCACGTCCTGACGGTACTCGGGCTGAGCCTGTCGCGTGACGTGAGCCACGACCTGCTGGATCTCGTCTTCCGAGACCCAGGCGCCCTGCACACGAATGGCCTTGCTCGTTCCCTGCGGGAGGAACAGGGCGTCACCCTGACCGACGAGCTTGTCGGCACCGGGCTGATCGAGAATCACGCGCGAGTCGGTGACGGAGGCGACGGCGAAGGCGAGGCGGCTGGGCACATTGGCCTTGATGAGGCCGGTCACGACATCGACGCTGGGTCGCTGGGTGGCCACCACGAGGTGAATACCGGCGGCACGCGCCAACTGGGTGATGCGGGCAACAGAGTCTTCGACGTCGCGCGGCGCGACCATCATGAGGTCGGCAAGCTCGTCGACAACAACGAGGAGGTAGGGGTAGGGCCGCAGCACACGCTCGCTGCCGAGAGG
>CAIVOR010000322.1 GCA_903907615.1 uncultured Microbacteriaceae bacterium
ACGCGCATCGACTGGGGAATGATCACCCGTCGCATGCTCTGAAACCAGGTCATGCCCAGCGCCCGCGCGGCCTCATCCTGACCCGCGTCGACGGCGAGCAGGCCGGCACGCACGATCTCCGCCATGTAGGCGGCCTCGTTGAGAGCCAGGCCGATGATGGCTAGCGCAAATGTACTCAGTGCGGCCTTCGTCTCCCACGAGATCCACGGCTGCTGGAACGGAAGACCGATGTCGATGGTGTTGTAAATCACCGCGATGAGACCCCAGAACACCAACTGAACGTAGACCGGGGTGCCGCGGAAGATCCAGAGGTAGAACCACGAAATGGATTTGAGGATCGGGTTGGGCGACAGGCGCATGACAGCTAGGACGATTCCCAGGACGATGCCAATCACCATCGAGAAGACGGTGAGTTCCAAGGTGGTCAACGCCGCCAATGAGACGCGCCTGTCGAACATGTACTTGCCCACCGAGGGCCAGTCGAAGGCCTCCCGCTGGGCGGCATCGATGATGACGAGAGCGACGAGTAGGAGAAGAACGACGCCGATGACCCACCGCCACGGGTGGCGCAATTTAACGGCGCGAATCGATACAAAATTCGGAGCGACGGGACCCGGCATCTCTGCCGAACCACGCCGCTCCGAATTTTGTGTCATGGTGTCTGAAGCTCGAGAGGAGCGAACTAGCTTCCCGCGTTGATGGTGGCCTTGGTGATGGCTCCGTCGGCAACGCCGGCCTTGTTCAGGATCTTCAGGTAGGTACCGTCATCAATCAATGACTGCAGGGCGGCCTGAACAGCCTCGACGAGCTTGCTTCCCTTGGCAATCACGTAGCCGTAAGGTGCCACCTCGAACGAGGATCCGGCAGCCTGAAGCTTGCCCTTGCTGGCAGCGATTGCCGCGGCCGTCACGGGTGAGTCAGCACTCATCGCGTCGACCTGACCCAGCGTGACAGCTGCGGTGGCAGCGTCCTGCGTGTCGAAGGGCACGATGGTGATGGCGGGCTTGCCAGCCTCAACGCACGCGGCGCTCTTGGCCGGAACCTCGTCGGTGTCCTGGTAGGTGGTGGCCTGAACGGCAACCTTGAGCCCACAAGCGTCCTCCGGGTCTACTTTCTTGTCTGCGGCGGAAGCCCACAGGATACCGGCCTGGTAGTAGTCAACGAAGTCAACCGTCTGCTGACGCTCGGCGTTGTCCGTGAACGAGGAGACACCCATGTTCAACTTGCCGCCGTCAACGCTGGGGATGATGTTGGCAAACGATGACACGGTGTACTCGGTCTTGAGACCCAGCTTTGCGGCCACGGCATCGGCGAGCTCGATGTCCCAACCAATGGGGTTGCCCGCATCGTCCTTGAACTCGTTCGGGGGGTATGTGGCGTCAACACCGATGGTGAGAACACCCGTATCTGCGATGTCAGCCGGCACGAGATCTGCGGCGGCCTGGTCAACGCTGACTGCGGCGCCCGACGTGTCGTCGGTGGCAGATCCGCCTGAGTTGTCCACGCAGCCGGTCAGCGCGAGTGCGGCAATTCCCGCAATGGCGACCGCGGATAAAATTCGCTTCTTCATGTGATTTCCTTAGCTCTACTGGTGATGTGGGCGCATCGTGTGCGTGCACAGAGACTCAATCTATCCGAATGGGTGGACAGCGCGAAAGTGTGCGCTAGTTGGCGACGGTAAAGCGCGCACCACGGTGATGCGGGTTTTCGAGCTCATCGAGCACGGCCACTGCGAAGTCTTCCTGCGAGATGCTCGCTCCGACGGGCGAATTAGTGCCGACCGTGAAGGTTCCCGTGCGTTCACCCGGGCCAATCATGGGTGCGGGTGAGAGCACTGTCCAGTCGATTCCCGAGGACGCCTGATAAACGTCGAGCACCTCGGTCATGGCTTTGGCCGACGGCTTGTAGGCGTCGGGAAAGTCCGGGGTGTCCTTGAGGAGGGTGTCGCCCACGACGAGCGACCCGGCTCCACCCACAACAAAGATGCGGGATGTCGGTGCGCTGTTCACGACCGCACGGTGCGCATCGACCAACAGCGATGCTGGTTCACCGGTGCGCGACGGCCCGAGCGAGATCACGACAGCGTCGTGCGCGCCAGCGATTGTCGAGAACGTCGCGGTGTCTGCCAGGTCCGCACGGACAGCAGTGACACCCGCCACCTCGGTGCCCGATCGGCTAATTCCCGTCACCGTGTGTCCGCGGCGCAGGGCCTCGGCAACAATCTGAGTTCCGATGTTTCCGGTGGCTCCGTAGACGGCAATTTTCACGATGTCTCCCGTTGTGGTTTCGATACGTCGCTCTACGACTACTCAACCAGCGTAGTCACGTCGCTCTACGACTACTCAACCAGCGTAGTCACGTCGCACGGCGACGTGACTACGCTGCGAGAGAGCAACTAGTGGGAGACGGTCGCCGAAGCGTTCGACTCGTAGCTCGTGTTGGTCGACTCGAAGAAGTTGACCAACTGGAGCGTGTCGTTGGCGGTAGCCATCCACTTGGCCGGGTTCGACACCTTGTACTCGGCTTCAAAGCCGAGCTCTTCGAGGCGACGGTCGGCCAGGTACTTCACGTACTGGTTGATGTAGTTAGCGTTGAGCCCCAGGATGCCGTTGGGGAGGAGGTCGCGGTTGTACTGCTCTTCCATCTCAACTGCGTCGAGGATCATCTGCTTGATTTCGTCGGCGAACTCGGCCGTCTGAAGGTCGGGGTTCTCTTCGAGCACCGTGAGGATCAGGTTGATACCGAACTTGAGGTGCAGCGACTCGTCACGCACGACCCAGTCCATAAGCGACCCGAAGTTACGGAGCAGGTTGCGCTGACGGAAGCTGAGCGCCACCATAAAGCCCGAGTAGAACCAGATGCCCTCGAGAATCACGTTGTACGCAACGAGGTTGCGAACGAAGTCCTTCTTGCCCTCGGTGGTGGTGATGTCGAGCGTCTGCTCGGTCATGCGCTTGATGAAGCCGATCTCGAACTCTTCCTTGCGCGCCATCGACGGCACGTTGACGTGCGAGCCGTAAGCCTCTTCGCGGTCGATGGGGAAGGTCTCGAGCACGTACTCGAACGACATGCAGTGGTTGGCTTCTTCCCACATCTGCTTGGCGAGGTACAGGTGGCACTCGGGTGCGTTCACGTAGGGGTACACACCGAATGCCAGGGCCTTGTTGACCAGCAGCTCGTTGGGGTTGAAGTACGACATCAGGAAGGTGATGGCGTGACGCTCTTCGTCGGTCATCTTCTTGAAGTCGGCGATGTCTTCGCCCAACTGGATCTCGTTGGGGAACCACGTGTTGGCTACGGCCTGGTCGTACAGGTCCATGGCCCACTTGTAGGTAACAGGCTTGAGCAGCAGGCCTTCTTTAACTCCGGTGCCGAGAATTCCCATGATGTCTCCTTGGTTTCGTGTCGAAAAATCGTGATGAGTGAGTGACAAGTGGTGAGTGATACCGCGCGTTATACGCGGGCGTTCTATCGAGCGGATTGTTCTGGTGAGCGGGGTGTTCTGCCTATTGGCAGGAATCGCACTGCAGGTTGTCCATCGGGTCGAGCGGTACGGCGTACTCGCCCACGCGGTCTAGTGACGGGTTCATGCCCCGCCTCCCGCTTTAGCACCGAAGCCAAAGCCCTTGCGAGCCGGTGCCGCGACGCTGGGTGCGGCGCTGGCATCAGCCGACACGGTGGTCGCCTCGGCGGTCTGGCCGGAACCGCCGCCGAAGCCGAAGCCCTTGCGGGTAGTCTGCTCGCCGTTTCCGGTGAGTTCCTCGGCCTTGTTTACCTTGACCGTGGACTGCTCGGCCGTGTGGCGTGGCTTCATGTGCAGGTAGTAGGTGGTCTTCACGCCGAGGTTCCAGGCCTCAGAGTAAATGTCCATCATGTCGCCGAGGTCGCGCGTTTCGAGGTACATGTTGCGGCTGATGGCCTGGTCGATCCACTTCTGGGCACGCGCGGCCACCTGCAGGAACGACGTGGGCGAGAGCTGGAAGCTCGTCTTGTACGTCTCCTTGACGTGGTCGGGGATGACCGCGATGCTCTGGATGTCGCCCTGGCTACGCAGGATGTCTTCGCGCACGCTCTCCCACAGACCCAGCTTCTGCAGGTCGGTGACGAGGTTGCGGTTGACCTCGAGGAACTTACCCGAGCTGGTGGCGCGGCTGAAGATCTGCGAGAACTGCGGGTCGAGTCCGGGCGTGGTGCCGGCAACGAGTCCGATGGATGCCGTGGGCGCAATGGCCATGAGCGTGGCGTTGCGAATTCCACCCTTGACGCGGGCGCGCAGGGCATCCCAGTCCATGGTGGTCTTGCGCGACACCGTGATGGGCACACCGCGGTCGGCCTCAGCGAGGTCAATCGAGTCGAAGGGTACGAGTCCCTGCGACCAGCGGCTGCCGGCGAAGTTGTTGTACGAGCCGCGCTCCTGAGCCAGCTCCACGCTTGCCTCGATGGCGGCGTAAGAGATGTGCTCAGTGATTTCGTCGATGAGGTCGTAGGCGGCCTCCGACTCGTAGCTCAGGCCCAAGCGCTCCACGATGTCGGTGAAGCCCATGAGGCCCAGTCCGATGGCGCGGTTCTCGCTGTTGGAGAAGTCGGCCTCTTGTACCGACGAGCGCGTGATGTCGATGAGGTTGTCGAGCTGACGCACAGCCAGCTTGGCGCTCTCTTCGAGCTTGGCCCAGTCAACCTTGCCGTTCACGATGTGACGTGACAGGTTAATCGAGGCGAGGTTACACACCGACACGTTGTCTTCGTCCTGAGGGAGCGTGC
>CAIVOR010000323.1 GCA_903907615.1 uncultured Microbacteriaceae bacterium
GACTCGGAACTCACATCCCTCATCCTATTCGCGCCGATTTTTGTCTAGGCTCAACGTCAGGAGGTATCCATGTCGGTTACAGCATTGAAGAATTTTGTCGGTGGAAAGTCCGTTGAGTCCGAGTCGAAGACGACCCTCAACGTGATTGACCCCTCAACCGGAGAGGTCTACGCCACCATCCCGGATTCCACGGAGAAGGATGTGGCCGGCGCGTACGCGGCAGCCAAGGCTGCCTTCGCCGAGTGGAAAGAGACCACCCCCAGCGAACGTCAGATGGCGCTGCTCCAGATTGCCGACGCCTTTGAGGCGCGTGCCGACGAGCTCGCCGACATCGAGTGCAAAGACACGGGCAAGCCCCGCGATCGCTTCCTCGAAGACGAGGTGGGCGCCGCCGCCGACCAGATTCGTTTCTTCGCCGGTGCCGCGCGCAACCTCGAAGGTCGCGCCACCGCCGAATACATGAAAGACCACACCTCGTCGATTCGCCGTGAGCCCATCGGGGTCATCGGCCAGGTCACGCCGTGGAACTACCCCTTCATGATGGCCGTGTGGAAGTTTGCTCCCGCACTCGCCGCCGGCAACACCGTTGTGCTCAAGCCCTCCGAGGTCACGCCCGCGTCGACCGTGTGGATGGCGAAGGTTATCTCCGAGTTCGTGCCCGCGGGTGTCTTCAACGTCATCCTCGGCGGCCGTGACGCGGGCCGTGCGCTCATCGCCGACCGCACCCCCGGAATGGTGTCCATCACCGGATCGGTTCGCGCCGGAATGCAGGTTGCCGAATCGGCCGCCCACGACCTCAAGCGCGTGCACCTCGAACTCGGTGGCAAAGCTCCCGTAATCGTGTTCGACGACGCCGGACTCGAAGCCGCCGTTGAAGGCATCGCCATCGCCGGGTTCTACAACGCGGGACAAGACTGCACCGCGGCCACACGCGTCCTCGTGCAGAAGGGCATCCACGACAAGTTCGTGGCTGCGCTCGCCGAATACGCCGGTACGGTCAAGACCGGAGAAGACGAAGCCCTCTACGGCCCGCTGTCCTCACAAGACCAGTTCGACAAAGTCGCCGGATTCATCGAGCGCCTGCCCAAGCACGCGAAGCTCAACGCCGGAGGCGAGCGCTTCGGTGACAAGGGTTACTTCATGAAGCCCACCGTGATCTCGGGTCTCAAGCAAGACGACGAAGCCATCCAAAACGAGATCTTCGGCCCCGTCATCACCGTGCAAACCTTCGACACTGAAGCGCAGGCTATCCACATGGCCAACGACGTCGACTACGGACTGTCCGCCTCAGTGTGGTCGGCCAACCACGGCACGTGCATGCGGTTGTCGAAAGCCCTCGACTTCGGAGCCGTGTGGATCAACACGCACATACCGATCGTGGCCGAGATGCCGCACGGCGGATTCAAGCACTCGGGCTACGGCAAGGATCTGTCGCAGTACGGCTTCGAGGACTACACGCGCGTCAAGCACGTGATGAGCTACATCGGCGAATAGGGGAAGAGCCTCGTTTAGTCGGTTGAGTAGCCGACCGTCAGGTCGGCGTATCGAAACCCACTACCGTCGACAGACTCCGTGACGGCCCTCTCCCCGCTCAAACATTGAGGCGAGGCGCCTGCGCCATTCGGCGCGCGCGCCACACCTCAAAACTCGCAATTCCGAGGGCCATCACTGCGCGTCGACGCTGAGGTATCGTCAAAACGTGAGTTCATTCCGGAGACGCGCGCTCATAGCCGCAGTGTCCGTTGTCGGCGTCGCGGCCGTGGCATCAGTCGTCGCGTTCGTGTTGCGCGCACAACCGGCGGTGCAAGAGTTCATGGTGCGGTACTCGGGCGTTGCCGAACCGGCAGCCGGAACGCCGGTGGGCATACCGGTCTGGCTCAACGTGACGCACGTCCTCAATGTCCTTTTCTTGCTGCTGATTATTCGCACGGCCCTGTCGATCCGGTCGAAGAAGCGACCCCCGGCGTTCTGGACTCCGGGTTATCGCGTGCTCGGTCAGGCGCCGCGACGCGTGGGCATCAACGTGTGGTTGCACAACACGGTTGACATTCTCTGGGTCATCAACGGCGCCGTCTACCTCGTGTTGCTGTTCGCCACGGGACAATGGATGCGCGTCGTGCCCACCACGTGGGACGTCTTCCCCAACGCGGTATCGGCGGCGCTGCAATACCTCACGTTTACGTGGCCCGTTGAGAACCCGTGGATTGCTTACAACAGCCTGCAGGTTCTCGCTTACTTCGGCGTGACGTTCCTGCTCGCTCCGCTGGCCATCGTTACCGGCATCCGACTCTCGCAGGCCTGGCCACTCGATGCTCCGCGTCTCAACCGCTGGGTGCCCGAGAAGCCGCTGCGCCGCATCCACAACTGGGTCTTGTTCCTGTTCATGGCGTTCATCGTGGTGCACGTTGGTCTGGTGCTGTTCACGGGTGCCGTGCACAACCTCAACGTGATGTTCGCGGCCAGCGACAGCATGAGCTGGCTCGGCACGACTCTCTTTGTGGTCTCGCTGGCGGTGCTCGCGGCGGTGTGGTTTGCGCTCACGCCGAGCGTGCAGAAGCGTCTCGCAGCCCTCTCAGGGAAGGTTCGGTAGGGCACGGTTCGGTAGGGCACGGTTCGGTAGGGCAAGGTTCACTAGTACCGTTCCGGCGGCCAAAAGCCGACCTTAATTCTCTGCCGAGCGTGCGTGAATCTGAAGTTCGTTAGATATGATTCTCTGGAGGACACCCCTCCCCAACGCCACTAGGCAATCCATAGAAAGGCTTCATCGTGAAGAAAATACTCAGTACCGCTGGCGTCGCGATTGTGGCAACGGCACTTGTCACCCTCGGGGTCGTGTCGCCTGCATCAGCAGCCGTCTCGATTGTTGCTCCGATTGCAACGGTTGGCGCCGCTGACGATGACTACTACGGCATGGGCGCAGCGGTCTCAAATGATGGA
>CAIVOR010000324.1 GCA_903907615.1 uncultured Microbacteriaceae bacterium
CGGCCTGGGCGAGTGCACGGTTCTTGCGACGATCGTGAATCAACGCCACGCCCACGGCGAGGAAGTACAAGACCACCATGGGTGCAGCCAAGAGCAGCATGGACAGGACGTCAGCGGTGGGCGTGGCAATGGCGGTGAAGAGCGCGATCAGGAGCACCGCCACCCGCCACGATTTCAGGATGCTCTTGGCCGACAGCACTCCAGCGAAGTTGAGCAGAACGAGAAAGACCGGAAGCACGAAGGCAACGCCGAGAACAATCACGAGCTTCAGGACGAAGTCGAAATAGATCTTGGCAGTGATGATGCTTGAGTCGTCGGTCGGCGCGAAACTTGTGAGCAGCATCACGATGCGGGGAAAGACCAACCAGCCGGCGTAACAACCCGCGAAAAACAGCGGTATCGCTGAGAGAAAAAAGCCGAGCACGTATTTCACTTCGCGGCGAGTCATTGCCGGCACAAAAAACGCCCAGATTTGATAAAGCCAGACGGGCGAGGAGAGAACAATTCCCACGGTGAGCGCGATTTGAAGTTTGAGGTCGAACGCCGATGTCACGCCGTCGTAGTTGAGGGTGGCAACGCGCCCTTGAGACTCAGCGACAGCGTAGATGGGCCGTCTCAGGGCATCAAGGATAAAGTCCGCCGCGAACCAGCCGCCAACGCCACCGACGACGATGCCGATGGCCGCAAAATACAAACGTTTGCGAAACTCTCGTAGGTGTTCTCCGAGCGACATGCGACCGGACCGACGAGGTCGGCGTCGCGATTCTTCAGTCACGATCTGTGCGGAGCGCTACTTTGCCGACGGTTTGCGCGAGGCAGTGCTGGATCGCGTTGCTGACCGTGCAGACGAGGTTCCGGCTGGTGCGCGCTTGACCGGGGACTTGGCGGTGACTGACTTGGCAGCCGCCGTCTTGGTTGAGGAGGAACGGCTAGTCGCGCTTCGGGATACTCCGTCAGAAGCCTTGTCCGTCTCAGCGTTCTTGTCTTGTTTCATCTGCTTCATTTCGCCACGGAAAATTCGCAGCGACTGGCCGAGACTCCGGGCGAGGCCGGGAAGTTTGGGTGCACCGAAGAGCAAGACGATAACGACAATGATGATGACTGGCGTCCAGCCTTCGAATAATCCTCGAAACACGATGAATCCTTTGCTTTAGGTGGCTCGGCTCTAGTTTACGGTGCTTGCTGTGAGGAACGGCCCAGTGGGTCCATCTCATGCCACGTCGCACCCCGTTGGGCCCACTGGGCAATCTCCCTCACCGCAAAGTCTGGTGCCACGACGCGAATGGCTCCGGGGACGAGTGAAACGAGTCTCCGCAGGTTCGCCAGGTGGGCGACCGTGAGTTCGGCGCGCACCACTCCCCCCGTGGGGTCGCTCACGATGGCGTCGTAATCACTGATGAGCGAAACCGCTGACTCACTCAGGTCGATTGTCACGAGTATGCCCGTATCGTCGACCGGCACGTCGAAGAGGGTGTCGGGCAGCGAGGCGGGATCGACAACGTGGTCACGCGATTCGGTCAACAGTCGCACCGATCGCATGCGGTCCGTGCGGAAAGTGCGCAGAGCGTCTCGTGCGTGGCAGTGACCACGGAGGTACCACGTGTTTCCCACGACATCGAGTCGGAGGGGGCAGACACGTCGCTTTTCGAGTGAGCCCGCCGCGTTCAGGTAGTCGAACTCGACCTGGGCGTCTTCGTCAATGGCTCGGGCAAGCGGTTCGGCGCTTTCCGGCAGAGGAGCACGCCGCACAGCAATGTTCTCCGGGTTTCCTGTGGCGCCTCGACGAATTTTGTCGATGAGTGCATCGACGGAGGAGCGTTCTTCGTCGCGCACCACGTCGGACATGTACTGCAGGCCAGCAATGAGTGCCGCCGCTTCGCGACCTGAGAAACGCGGGGTTTCGGCGGGACCTACGTGATTAATCATTTCAATCACGTCGTCGTGTTCAAACGAGTCGTAGTCAAAGTCGAAGAGGTCGCCGTGGAGACCTTTTCCCGAGTCGCCGGGAATTCCCGTGACGAAGAGTGTCTGAACGATCTTGCGCATTTCTTCGGGTGTGATCCCAAAGGTTGCCGATGCTTCGGCCACCGTGACGGGTGAGTTCTCTATGAGATACGGAACGATGGCGAGCATGCGCGCCACGATGTCGGTTGCCTGTGGGCGCGGATTCTTTTGACGACGTGGGCTCTTGTTACTCGTGGCAGTCATGACCCACCCCCGTGGGCGTGAGCAAGACGCACACAACGCAGTTGGACGAGATGGCGCAATTCTTCGGGCGCAATCACTTCGACATCTGACGAGAATTCCGTCAGCTCGTCGGCCAGCAGGTCTAAGTCAGCGGTAGGAATATGAATCTCGCCCCGGTCGTCGGCTGTTCCGTACTTCGCGCTCAGGCGAAAGTCTGCGTCGGAATCGGGCACTGTTCGAACACGCGCAACATTCTGTGCAGCGCGCGCCTCGAGTTCCGACGTGAGGCGGGCGGCATAGTCCTCTGCGGTTGCCTCGTGTCGCGCTCCAGGAATCGCACGTGGCGAGGTCGTGACCCGTGACACGAGGAAGGTGCGCTCAGCGTCGCGGTCGAGATCCCAACCCAAGAGATACCAGAGACCATTCCACTCACTGAGTGCCAAGGGGGCCACGTGGCGCGTTGTGGGAGCGACGTCACCTGGTTTGAGGTAGTCGAAGGTGGCAACTCCGTCTTGCGACAGAATCTCGCCAAACTCGTTGACGGCGTCATTCCAACCGGAAATGCGCGGGCGCACACCGGACAGGGTGCTGTCCGGTTCGATGCCGAGAGAGCGCAATTTGTTGAGTGCCCGCAACGCCTCTTTGTTCATCGAACCGTGTTGCCATGCCCGAGCGGCCACCTGCAAGAGGGCGATGTCTGCTCGGGAGAATGTGACGTCCGCCGGCAAAACGTACGTTGAGGGGTCGATGAGGTAGCGCACGCCGTGATTGTCGTTTGATGCGTCGGCGGGCGATCTCGTCTGAATGACGATGCCCAGATCTCGAATGTCCTTCTTGTCCCGTTCGAAACTCTTCGTGACCGCAGCGACCGCGTTATCCGAATAGGGATCGAAGGTGTCGCGATAGCCGTCAACCGTTCCCAAAATCTCGTCGATCGTGAGACCGATTCGGGACGCCAGCATGGCGTGAATCAGGCTAAATTGCCGGATGACCTTGCTGGGATCTTCTGCCACAATCTGACCTAGTGCACACCAAGAATGTCGATCACAAACACGAGAGTCGCATTTCCGGGGATGGCGCCTTGCCCGGTAGCCCCGTAACCGTCTGCCGGTGCAATGATGACCTCAACTTGCGACCCAACTTTCTGGCCAATCAGTGCCTTCGAGAAGCCGGCAATGACTCCCCCGGCCATACTGAACGTCGCTGGGGTCTTGTTC
>CAIVOR010000325.1 GCA_903907615.1 uncultured Microbacteriaceae bacterium
AGGAACGTGCGAAGGATTGGTGTCGCGGTCATAGCCAAAGTTTAGGTCGGGGTTGGACAATGCCCCAGCACTAAAGTGAAACCGCGAGGACGCACGGGTGTGCCTCGGAAGGAGCGGAATTTCGGTGCACGAATCTGACGCGCACTCAGCTGCGGGAGTGGATGCAACGCACTCACTGCTGGCGATTGACGCCGGCCAGACGGGTGTTCGTGCGCTCGTTGTCAGAGGCGAGAGCCGGCAGGAGACCGCCTTTGCCGGGCTCAAAACCGACCGTGAACTCTTCGCCCAGCTCGCCGACGTCATCAACGCCGTGGTGGCGGACCTCAACGGCCCCGTCACGCTCGCCATCGGAATGACCGGACTCACCGTGGCGAACAGTCGTCCCGACCAATTGCTCGCCCTCGTCTCGTCGCACATCGATCGGGTCTACCTGGCGCACGATTCGATCACGGGCTATTTGGGCAGCATGGGAGTCGAGCAGGGCACCGTAACCGCGGTTGGGACGGGAGTCGTGACTCTGGCCGTGGGTCAGACCGAGTGGGCGCGCGTCGACGGGTGGGGAAATCTCATCGGAGACAGCGGGTCGGCCTATTGGATAGGACGCGCCGGTCTCGAGTCGGCGATGAGGGCCTACGACGGACGAATTCCACCGACGACCCTCAGCGACCTCTTGCAGGCCAACTTCACCAATCCGGAGGAGGCGTACATCGAGCTGCAGACCAGCGATGACCGCGTGGCGAGAATCGCCGCATTGGCCAAGGACGTCATTGCGCTTGCCGACTCCGACGCAGCCGCGCAGGAGATCGTCGACGCAGCCGGCCGCGAACTCGCCCACTCCGCCGTCACGGCCGCCCGACGCACGGAACTTCTGGACCTACCCGACCCCAGGTTCAGTTGGGCTGGCAACGTCATGAAGGCACCGACGTTACGCAACGCCTTCGTTCAGGCAATCACGGCGGTAATTCCGGGCGCGGACGTCCGCGAGCCACAGGGCGAACCCATCGACGGCGTTGCGCTCTTGCCCTCGGTCTCCGAGACCTCGCCCATCGCCGACGTCATTTATCGCGCCCATCGCTGACCGCGACCAGCCGAGAGTTAGCGGTCGAACATCGCCATCTGAGCGGGACTGTGGTGGTCACCGAGCGGCTGCGTCACGTTATCGAGCCGAGCCACCTGGTCGGGCGTGAGAGCAACATCCACGGCGCCGAGGTCTTCCTCGAGGTGCGGAATGCGGACGGTACCCGGAATGGGTGCCCAGTCGCGGCCCTTGGCGAGAAGCCAGGCGAGGGCGACCTGCGCGGGCGTTGCTCCCAACTCAGTGGCAATCGCGACAACCTCCTGAACCCGGCGCAGGTTTTCGTCGAACACTTCTTCCACAAAGCGGGGGTTCGTGAGCCGCCAATCGTCGTCATCGAGCTGATCTCGTGACGTGATTCTGGCTGACAGCATGCCGCGACCAAGTGGAGAGTACGGAACGAAGCCAATCCCGAGCTCGCGGAGAAGCGCCAGCGTGCCGTCGTCGCCATCGCGTGTCCAAAGCGAATATTCCGACTGCAGGGCCGTGACGGGATGCACGGCGTGCGCTCGCCGAATTGTCTCCTGTCCGGCCTCCGAGAGCCCGATGTGGCCAATCTTCCCTTCCACAATGAGCTCGACAAGCGCACCCATGACCTCTTCAATTGGCACGGTCTTATCAACTCGGTGCTGGTAGTAAAGGTCGATGTGGTCAACGCCGAGGCGTCTGAGCGACCCCTCAACGGCGACGCGGATGTTCTCGGGCGAACTGTCGGGCGCGGGTCGCCCCACATTAGAGCGCAGCCCAAACTTCGTCGCGAGCACTATCTGGTCTCGGCGGCCCTTGATGGCCTTGCCCACGAGCACTTCGTTCTTCTCGGGACCATAAATCTCTGCCGTGTCAATGAGTGTCACGCCCAAATCGAGCGCGCGATGGATGACCGCAATGGAGTCGGCATCGGGTTGCTTGTGTCCCGTGTAAATGTGCGACATGCCCATGCAACCCAGTCCGATTCGCGAAACCGGGAGAGTGCCGAGATGCGTGTATTCCACCGAGTGCGTCCTTAGTGAGGAGAGAGGTTAGAGCCGAAGCGGGGACGACACTATTCTTGCGCACCCGCGCTGGCGCTGCGGGCGGCGGCGTCGCGAGAAGGCCTGACGTCTCCCGATTCTTGCTGCGCAACCAAGCGGGAGTAAAGCCCCTTTTTCTTCAGCAACAGTGCGTGCGTGCCCTTCTCGACAACCCGTCCAGCATCGATGACGAAAATCACATCCGCATTGACCACGGTGGACAGGCGGTGTGCGATGGCGATAGTCGTGCGATTTCGGGCCGCCTTATCAAGCGTCTTCTGCACGATGCGCTCAGAAACCGTGTCGAGCGAGCTGGTGGCCTCATCAAGAATGAGCACGCTCGGGTCTTTCAGGAGAACGCGAGCAATGGCCACTCGCTGCTTTTCACCACCGCTCAATCGGTAGCCGCGCTCGCCGACCAAGGTGTCGTATCCCATCGGGAAGGTGGCAATGGTGTCGTGAATATTGGCTGCCTTGGCGACCTTGATCAACTCGTCGTCGGTGGCATCCGGTTTCGCGTAGCGCAGGTTTTCCGCAATGGTCGCGTGAAAGAGGTACGTCTCCTGGCTCACAATGCCAATGTTGGCAATCAGCGAGTCGGCAGTGAGATGGCGCACGTCGGTGCCGCCGAAGAGCACGCGACCCGATTCCACATCAAAGAACCGCGGCACGAGATACGACAGCGTCGTCTTGCCCGAACCGGACGGACCCACAAACGCCACGAACTGACCGGGCTTCACACTCAGCGACACGTCCGATAGCGTGGGCGTCTCGTCGGCACCTGCACCCGGGTACTTGAACGTGACGTGATCGAACTTGATGTGGCCGACCTTGGCCGGGTCGACGGGTGTCGCGTCGGACGCATCGGCGATGGCCGGCACGAGGTCCAGATACTGAAAGATACGAGCAAAGAGTGCCTGGGACGTCTGCAGATCCAAGCCCACCTGCATCACGTTCATCAGTGGGAAGAGCAGTCGCGCCTGCACCGTGGTGAACGCCACGATGGTTCCGATGGTGACGTCGACGCCACCGGCAATCAGATAGCCGGCAACCAAATAGATGATGGCGGGAATCGACGACAAGAAGATCTGCACCATGGCGAAGAACCACTGCCCCGACATGGCCTGACGCACCTGCAGGCCAATCTGTACCTTGTTCTCTTTGTCGTAGCGCCGCACCTCCGCGCCCTGCTGCGAGAAGCTCTTGGCGAGCATGATGCCGCTCACGCTCAGTGCTTCCTGCGTGATCGCCGTCATCTCGCTCAGCGACTCTTGCGTCTTGGTGGCGATGCGCGCGCGAACCTGCCCCACTTTGCGCTGGGCGATGACCATGAGGGGCAACATGATCACGGCCACCAAGGTGAGTTGCCACGACAAAATGAGCATGGCAACGAATGCCGCCAATACGGTCACGGTATTGCCGAGGACGGTGGAGACCGTATTGCTCAGCACGCCGGCTACGCCACCCACGTCGTTTTGCAGACGCGACTGGATGATGCCGGTCTTCGTGCGCGTAAAAAACGCCAGTTCCATCGACTGTAGGTGGCTGAAGAGCTTCACTCGGAGGATGCCCATCACCTTGTTGCCGACGGTCTGCGTCAGGTAGGTCTGGCCCACGCCTAGCCCCGCAGAGACGATCCAGATGGCGATCATGAGCACGACCATGCTCACCAGCAGAGAGAGGTTGGGCCCGCCCGCCGGCGGAAAGAGGCCTTGGTTGAAGGCGACCTCGATGAGCAATGGAGGAATCACCGTGAGGCCGGCACTCGTGATGACGAGTGTGGCGGTGGCAATCAGTTGTCCTCGAAAGGGGCTAAACAGGCCCGCGATGCGCCGAAACAGGTGCGGAATTTCTGGGGCGTTGGCGTTCATCTCGCGCTGCACGCGAGCGTCTCGCGACCTTCCGCCCATCGGTCCGCCCGGGCCGTGCATGCTCATCTGCCGAGCCTACGGGCGGGCGCGACGTTCACGAAACTCTCACAACACGCTCAGCCGAGAATTGTGGGTTTACCCCCCCTCTCCTGTAACTTTTTACCAGCGCTTAAGGGTTAATCCCCTTAGCGGTTTTACACAAAGGGGTTTTACCGTGAAAAAAATCATTATTGCTGCGGCAGCATCGCTTGTTGCGATTGGCCTGGCGATTCCGTCCAGCGCTTTCGCGTCGCACTTCCGTTCGTCATACGGTTCTGTGTCGGTCTCCGGGAACACGCTCACGTGGACGGTTGATTCTGCGTGGAAGAAGGGGCGAGACGACACGTTCGG
>CAIVOR010000326.1 GCA_903907615.1 uncultured Microbacteriaceae bacterium
AGGGACCCTCGGAGAAAGGTGGGTCTAGGCTGAGAACGTTCGTCAGCGACTGAAACTTGTCCGGATAGCCCACCACGAACCTCTCCCGCATCGCGGGGCCTTAAGGATTCCACATGAACCCATTCATGGTTGTTTGCACGTTCAAGGACGGCATAGAAATGCCCGAAATTATGGCTCTGGCCCCGCAGGAGCGCGACGCCGCAAAGGTGCTCCAAGACGCCGGCCAGCTCGGGGCAATTCGACTCGCGACGCCCAACCGCAAGGTCTTCCTTGAGGTGTTCGCCGCAGACATTGCCGAGGCCGAAGCAACCGTAACGGGTCTTCCGATGGGCCCCCTCTGGGACCTGGAGATCTACCCGATCGTGCAGCCCGCTCAAATCCTGGGCGAATAGCCCCTCCCGTTTTTTGGGTATGCTTTCAGAGTTAGTTTCTAACACTGCGCCCGTAGCTCAACGGATAGAGCATCTGACTACGGATCAGAAGGTTGGGGGTTCGAATCCCTCCGGGCGCACCAACTAAACAGACCCCCTTGAGGGGTCTTTTTTGTTGGTTGCGTGCTGCGTGCATTCGAACCGTGGTTCGCTGGGCCCCCGCCTCTAGGCGAAGCGCAGCTTCGCGGCGGGGACCCTCCGGGCGCACTCCACCAAAGTGCGTCATTCCGGGGCTCAGAGTGACGTGCTTCGTCGAACAACACGTTCTGATTTAGGCGGGGGTCATTTCTGGTGTTTTCGATTTGCTGCATGGAAAAAACACCTAGACTGACTGCAAGACATTTTTTCAACAAAGGAGACCACAAAGTGAAGAAAAACTCATTGAGCGCAGTTGGCATCGCGTCAACAGCGTTCATCGGACTCGGGCTTGCCCTTGCCATTCCGGGTATTGCTCAGGGTGCGACAACTGCCGGTTTCAGCGGAACCGTTGCCGCCAACCTCGACACGACCATCAACCTTAACTGCAGCGCCATCAACGAGGACGTGTCTACTGGTGATGTCCTCGCCGCCGAAGGTGCGATTGTCACATTCAACATCACTGGCAGCTGCGAAACGGGAATGATGATTTACTCGGACGAAGCCGACGGTGGCATCACTGTGGCGGGCACATTTACTGCGGGTTCATCGGGCGGCACCACATATCCCGGATCGGTTCCCTCTACGTTTACGGTGAGCGGTAACACCATGCTCAGAATCAATAAAAACGCCACTGCGTTCGGCCTCAACATTCCGGTCGTTGTCGTACCCGACGTTGCAGACCCGGTCGGCACCCTTCGGCAAAGTGGAGACATCACTATCGCCGCAACGCCAACGCTTGAGATGACCCTTGCAGACAACACGGGTGACGGTGGCCACAACCTCGGTGGCAATGAAAACTGTGCTCTGAACGTCGGTGCTCACGCCTATACCACCGGAACACTGACGGTGGATCGATCGGGACAGTACTCGATTCGCGTCGTCAACACGAATCCGTTGACCGACAGCACCGCCGGATGGGGTGCCGACTTGCCGATGAACGATCCCTTCCTGGCCGTCTACTCCTCGTTCGACCCGGCTAACCCCGATGCAAACATTGTTGGTTGCAACGATGATGGTGACAACAACCATGGGGATGATCCAGCCGACTATCCCACACAGGGGGCGACGCTGAGCCCCAAGTACTTGATTAATGGCCTGTACCCATGGTTCTCCACTAAATTGGCTGCAGGGTCGTACACCTACGTCTTGACGACGTACAGCCAGTATGGAATCGCGAACTGGGAAGGTGGCGCTCAAGCCGCAACTGTTGAGGTCTGGGGTCTCGACGACGCCCTGGCCGACACGGGTGCTCGCGCTGTCCCTGCTTGGGTGACATTCGGTGGCGCGGGACTCGTGATTGCAGGTGTCGCACTGGGCGCCGCAAGCCTCGTGCTTCGCCGACGCGCCAGCTAGGCGTCTCA
>CAIVOR010000327.1 GCA_903907615.1 uncultured Microbacteriaceae bacterium
ACGCTGTCAATGCGGCCGCGGAAGACCTCCTTCCAATCGCCGGATGCCGGCGCGACGGCGTGGTCGGTGACCGCGGTCGTGATGCGCAGCGCGGCGCCAACGCTCAGCAGCGGCGCGTAGACCGAGCCGCCGGCGTCCACATTCAGGGGCGAGCCCGCGATCAGGGGCGCGAGTGACGTGCCGCCGGTCACATCGCGCTTGAGCTGGATGGTGGCCGTCGCGATCTGCCGGTCGACGGTCTCGCCGTCCCACGAGACGCTGTCGACCCAGTCGGTGCCGCCCAGGGACGTCAGCAGGGTCTCGACGCCAGGCGTGGCGCCATGGGGCTGCCCGGTGACGTAGACGCGCACATAGTGGTTGACATGCGCCTGGGCGAGCAGGGTGGCGTCGCCGCCGGAGACGGTGCGCATCCCTTAGACCTCGGCCAGCGTGAAGGAGACCTTCCGCAACACCCCGGAGCCGTCGGCGGCACCCGTGAGCTTGTCCTCGGTCCCGGTGACCGTGCCCTGGCAGGACACCGGCGACCCCGAGGTGGAGCCATAGAGCGCGTCGCCGTAGCAGTTTACGAACGTGCCGTTGACGAGATCAGCCATAAGCGTATTCGCCTGGGCGATGGTCAAAAAAATCGTGGTAAACGACCAGCTGCGCTTTTCCGTGCGCACCGTCGATCGCAGTGTGCCGCTGAACGCGCGCGAGGTGGCGCCGACGCGAATCGGGCTCGCCTGCTTGGCCGAGCCTTGCTCGACGCTCACGGTGTGGCTGTTGACAATCAGGTAAGTGCCGACGGCCATGGTTAGATCGCTCCCGACGTGATGGACGACCACTCGGTCGTCGCGCCATTCACCCGCGAACTTGCGGCCTCAAAGGTCTTCAGCACACTCTTGGCGACCACCTTGTTATCGAGCACCACGGTGACCGTGATGTCGGAACCGCCGGCGCCGGTGCCGGTGCCGCTCGTGGTGCCGCCGTTGGAGCCGCTCGAGGTTCCGGTGGTCTTCATGCCGCCGCCTGAGGCAGGTGGCGCGGTGTACTGCGTCGCCGCCCGGTACGCCTCGAGCGACACATGCAAGCCCGCCGGCACGCCGTAGATGGCGCGCGTGTTCGCGTTCACGGCGCCCGAGAGTCCGGTGATGTCGCCCGACAACGTCTCCAGCACCTGCAAGAACTGCGACCGCGTCAGGCCGCCCATATCCACGCCGGCGCCGCCCGCCATCATCTGCGTGAACACGTCCTGAATACGCTTCTGCAGCGTCCCCTGATCGGTCGAGGAGCTCACGTCGAGCCCGCTAAAGAGCCCGGCGATGGTGGACGAGCCGCCGGGGCCGCTGTCGCGTGCCGCCTTGGCGTGGAGCAACAACAGCTCGACCGGATCGGTGACGTTGAAAATCTTGGCATACGCATCGTACTCAGCCGACATTTCGCCAAAGCTGTTGGTAAACGAGGCGATGCGGCCCTGCGTTGTTTCAAGCGCGAGCGCCAGCTGGAAATAGCTTGCCGCGGTGCCGTCGATGGTAATGCCGAGCTGCTTGGCGATCTCGTTCAGAAAAGCTGGGTCGATGCCGAACTTTTGGAACGATTCCATCAGCCCAGTTTTGCCAGCAGTCACAGCCCCGGGAGAGCTGAAATACGCGGTCAGCTGGCTGAAGGCTTTGTTCTGGTCGTTGCCGGTCAGCGAGAGTGTCGACGCATGGAGCGTGTCGCGCAGTTTGTACAGCGCTTCGGTATTGTCGACCTGGA
>CAIVOR010000328.1 GCA_903907615.1 uncultured Microbacteriaceae bacterium
TGGCGCGGACTGTCTGAAAAATTCTCTGGCATGGGCCTCGTGAATGTCGTTGCCGACGACGTCTTTGTTGGCAGTCCCCCACACGGGGCGCAGGTCGCCGACTCACGGGAAAACCCAACGTCGAGCGCCTCTCGACTCATCGACGACTTTGCCGACCAACACGACTCTCCGCTGGCACGCGCTCGGCGCCTTGCTGCGGTCGCAGCCACGGGATTTCGTCTGATCATCGACGCCGAGAACATGCACCGCGGACTCACCGGAACGTTTGAGGCGTCCGTTAACCTGTGCCTTGCTCTTGATGCACACCCCGCGGTGGCCGAAATTGTGTGGACCGCCTCGGAGCAGCGTGCCGAAGGCATGTGCGCCACCCTCCGCAGCCTTGAGGCAGATGGACGCGTCGCCCGAACACGATTCGTCTCTCACTGTGACGTTCGGGGAGAGGGCGAGTTTGATATAGCGCTTCGGCCGTGCCAAGACTTTGCCGGAGTGGAGTGGCCTCAGATTTCCGCGCTCGCGCATCGAAACGTGATCTGGTCACTCGACCTCATTGCCAATCATGTTCCCGCCTATGCCGCAAGTTATGCGGACTACCGTGCGCAAAACGCCGCCGTAGAGCAGAGCTGGCGTCGAGCAGATGCCATCGCCGTACTCTCAGAACACGTTGGCCGCGATGTTTTGGCATTTTCGCAGTCAGCTGAGGCAAGTCAGCTTTTTGTTCTCCCCGTCGGTGCTCCCGAACCACGTGTCGACGTCGTCCGTGGCGATGCGAGAGCTGAGCATGATGCGGACTCTGGTCAACATGCCTCCATCGCCTCCCTCTTCGAAGAGACCGCACGCGAGGGCTTCATCTTGGTGCTCGGCACCGACTTTCCGCACAAGAACACTCACTGGGCGGTGCGCTTGTTCTCCGCGGTCGCCGGCCTGGGGTGGCAGGGTCACTTGGTTTTTGCGGGCCCCGCCGAACGACTCCGGGACTCAGCTGCATTCGGAGAAGGCGGTACCGATCCGGGAGTAATGTCGCGCATCCGTGTATTGGGTCGCGTGAGCGATGAGATGCGGGATGCACTACTCGCACAAGCTCGCGTGGTTGTCTTCCCCACACTTTCGGAGGGCTGGGGGATGATTCCCTTTGAAGCGAGCATCGCCGGGACCGCTCCCGTGGCTTCCCGTGCGGGTGGACTTGACGAATTCACACCCGCGGGGGCCCTGACGCTGAGCCTCGCCGATGACCACGCCGACGCTCAGACTCTCCTCACCCTGTTGACCTCCGAGAAGGCGCGTTCGCGACAACTAAAGTTGTGGCGAGACACAGCGAATGACTACTCATGGCAGAAGTCCGCCGACATACTCGTCGCCAACTTCTTTGCAGTCATGTCCCACCCGCCGCGTATCGACCCGGCGGAACGCCTCGCAGTGAGCTCGACCGACCCGCTCGTTCCACGTGGAACGCTCAACCAGCGGTTGCGGCGCAAGCTCTCTGGCGGAATCTAGTCCTGCGAGAGAAGCGCCGCGCTCAACGTTTTCGCACTCTCGGCCCACGAGAGGTAAGGCATGCCCGTCGAAGGTATGGCCTTGCCGGTCGAAAAGGCGGCAAGCCACTGAGTGATTCCCTCAGCTAGGTGTCTTGCCGATCCATTCGAGAAATACGTCGCGTGTTTTCCGGCCACCTCACGGAACACGGGAATATCGCGGGCCAAGATAGGCAAGCCGTAGTGTGCCGCCTCAATCAAGGGAAGCCCAAACCCTTCGTCATACGAGGCAGCCACCAAACACTGGGAGGTTCCGTAAAGCTCTTCCAGAAGGGCCTCGCTCGCCTGGCCGACCCAATGGAGGAATCTTCCCGCTTCCGGATGTTCGCGGAGTATCCGTTCAATCTCCGGAATGTTCTTCCGGTCATGATCGGCAAGGGTCGACCAGCCCGGTTTACCCACAATCACCAGATGGGCGCGCACACCGTCGTCCCACACCTGAGTAAAGGCCTCGAGCGCGTGATCGTATCCCTTGCGTGGTTCAATCGTGCCCACCATGAGAAAAGTAGGTGCGTCGTCAAGGCTCGCCAAGAAATCGCGCTCCGCGCCCGTGAGCTCGGAAGCAAATACTGGCTCGTCAAAGTCAGCGCCGAGCGGAAACCACGTCACCCGCGCACGCGAAGCCGGGTCCTTGCCGGAGGCATCCCACCACTGTGTCAATTCATTCGCAACCGTCTGCGAGATTGCGGCAACCGAATCAAACTCGGCGATTGTGTCGAGCCATCGACCGTGATGCACGTCGGCGTCGTGAGGAAAAACTTCAGGCATCGTCACGGGCAGTAGATCAAACACGATGGCGTGAAGGCTCACGCCGTTCCCTTGAAGGCGCGCGAAAAGGCCTGATTCATGCGCCTCAACAAAGGTCGGACCAGAAAGGTCGAGGGTCAGAACGGCATCGTCACTGTGAAACTCCACGCGATTTTCGGGCTTCCCCGAGGGCGGGCTACCCATCAAACTCTCCGCAAATTCGTGCGCATAAAAGTAGTCCCATCGATTTCCCGTGCGCTCTAGGTAAACCGTCTCGACCCTCCAACCCTCGGGTTGATGGACAATGAATTCTTGAAGGATTGCTTTCGCGACTCGCTGCACTCCCGTTCGGACGTCAAGTTCTCGAGTCGAAGTAACGTCAAGAAAAATCCGTCGTCCCGGCGCCCGATCAGGAAGGGAGACCGAAATAGCCTCGGCAAGGTTATTGATGTCAATCCGACTTAGCGGCGTGGACTGACTCGTCGCCAGCGTCGATACTGTCGTCGCCACGAGATCAGACATTTCCCCCAATGAAGGCATGACATCTTGTGTCCCGCGCCTGGAGGTAATCGGTGACACCGGCGAGAGCGTCTGCCAGAGATCAATGGCTTTTCGGGCTGACTTTTCCCACGAAAATTGGGCAGCCCGACGCGCGGAGTTCATGACTAGGGCTGTTCGGAATTTCTTGTCGACGAGCGCCTTCTCCATCGTGGTCCGAATGTCGTCCACGCTGCGCGGATCAAAAAGTGCCTCCGGCATCGCCACGATTTCGGGAACACTGGTCGCGTTCGAAGCGATCACCGGGGCACCGCTCGTCATCGCCTCCAGGACAGGTAAACCGAAGCCCTCCTGGAGTGACGGGAAGACAAAGAGATCGCACGATCCCATGAGGGCTGTCAACTGATCGTCAGAAACCTTCCCGGTGAATATCACATCGCCATCACTCAGGGAATTCTGGCGCATAGCCTCGCGCACGTGAGCCTCACGATCGGGCTGCACCCATCCGGCCAGCACGAGATTGCGATGTGCTCGGGCCTCAGGGCTCAATTGAGAAAAAGCGGCAATGAGGCTCTGTACATTTTTGCGGTCGTCATATCCGCCGAAATAGAGAACGAAGGGTGTCTCGATTGCTAATTCGCTGACTACAGAAGCTCGTGCGCCTGCCGACTGTGCCAGGGCGCGGAATTCCTGCGAGACGCCTGCGCTGACGTTGACAATCCTGTTCATTGGCGTTGGGAGGTGTCGCCGGGCTTCTTCGGTAGATGAGTCCGAAATCGTCAGGAGCCCATCAACCTTGCTCAAGCTGGTGAGCTGCCGAAAATAGAAGTCCGCATATCTGGGGTCGGAATCAAGATATTCGTGGGCGTTTTCAAGGGGGATGAGATCGTAAAGTGTTGCCGTCACGGCATAGCGCTTCTCGCCGGCGTGGAGGCCGAATACAGCATCGTCGGCATAGCCCTCAAACGGACTCGTCACGTGCACAATGTCAGGATCTATCGACGCCAACACCGACTCGAGAATAAGCTCGGCCGCGTGCCGGAGCCTGATCCTCGCAGGATCAAGTCCACGAATATCGTGAGGTGGTTGCCACACGTGAATATGGCCGGCAGGAAGATACTGGTCAAATTCTCGACGCAGTTCTCGGGCGCTTTCGGGGAAGGCCAAGCTCAGGAGCACGTGAACCTCTGCCGTGCCGTTGAGTTTGGCGACGGCTACGGCAAAGTCATGGCTGTAGCGGCCAACTCCCCTTGTTCGGCTCTCGGCCTGAGCTCCCTGCATGTCGATCACAATGCGCATGCCGGCTAGCCCCGCACTCGAAGCTGACGCAACAACATCTGCTCAACGTCGTGCCCATAATTACCCAGAGGAATGAGTAGGGGAGGGCGAAGCCGCTCGTCGGAGGAAATCATTGCCCGCAGGCGTCTGCCGACTGGTGGCACGATGCCAATCGTCTTCTCAAAAACGCGATCAAGGTGTGGGTGGCGCCGAACAAACCGAAGCCCCCGATACACAAAGCGCCGCACGGCAGCTGTGATGCGGGATTTCACGCTCAGCCCTCTCCCTGTTTAGTGGACGAGTGGGAAGTGCCCCCGCGAGAGGGACGGATTCGACCCAGCCAACGAACAGGCGCAGCCAACCGCCACGAGAGACTCGAGCGAATGTGCGTTATTTGTTGCCTCAGGTCGTCACTGATTCGTTCAGCATGCTCGAGAGAACTGCTCAAGTGTTCCTTGTCGTCCAACATGATGTTGACGGCTTGCTCAGTGCGATAAACGACCGTTTCCTTAACTAAGTCACGCGCAAACGTGTCTGATATCGCTGCCGGCAGTGTGGCGCGTGGCCGAGCCCTGCGCTTGTCCTCGAACCCTAGGCGTTCAAAAGATGACTCCACAAAGTGCTCACCAATCCGGCCGATGTACTCGCCGTGGGCGACACCGGTCACGATGGAGGCGCGCCCGTGGGCCAAAACCGCGGCCGTCTTAACAGCGTCTTGGCTGGTTCCCGCGAGTTGAATGCCCCTGTGGGCCATCGTCATGAGCACACGGCGATCATCACGCAACCAATAGGGCGCGTCTCCGACGACGCGAAGGTAATCGCTCACGATGCTTGCGCGCTCGCTCCAGTGCGTTCTCCGCAGCGCAAACGCCCACGAGTGTGCTGCGGGATACAAAGATTTTTCACCGCGGCTGAGTTCGCACTGCACGTCGCCTGTAGCGTTCACCTGAACTATCTCGGGACGCGGATCAGCGAGAGTGATGAGGCGCGTCATGACGTCGAGATAGTCAGCATCGACCAGAAAGTCTTCCTCAAAAAACGCCCCCCAAGGGTTTCGCGGATTGCGAAAGACGTGCCTCTCTAGTTCATCGAACGCGCGGGCGATTCCGATGTTGCTGTCGTGCGAAACGTGCTGAGCGTCGGGAAAGTACTCCCGCGCTAACCGATCCACTTCCGCGGTGCGGTCAGGCCGACCCAGGCTCTCATCCCGAGAGCCCTGATAGCCGTCTCGAATAATCGTGAGCTGGTCAGAATCAATGGGCACAGTTTGCGCCGCCAATGACGCTAAAACCTTTTCCGCGTATTCCGGGCGGTTAAACAGGAGAATTCCAACCGGGTAGGCAAACACGTGTTCTGATTTCGCGACCGACCTGACCATGGATACCAAGACTACCGGGGTACTCTCTACGTCAGAGACATCACTCGTAAAGTCTCCGCAAGCGCGCCACGATCAGAAATAACCGGCGACGTCCACTACAAAATTCGTGTATCCCGATGAGTTATAAATACTGATCGACCCGTCAGCACCCACTTTCGCGATGACCAAATTAGGCACGACCTGACCGGGCACGAAATTCAAATTAGCCGCATTCGGCCGCTCAA
>CAIVOR010000329.1 GCA_903907615.1 uncultured Microbacteriaceae bacterium
ATCGATACGGGTATGGGTCTTGAGCGCGTCGCTTTTCTCAAGCAGGGCGTCGAAAACCTCTACGAGATTGACCAGGTGAGACCGGTGCTCGATCGGGCGGCCGAACTTGCCGGCATTACCTACGGCGCCGACCGCGAGGCCGACGTGCGATTGCGCGTGGTCGCCGATCACGTTCGTTCCGCACTCATGCTCATGTCGGATGGTGTGAGCGCCTCGAATGAGGGGCGCGGCTATATTTTGCGCCGCCTGTTGCGCCGGAGTGTGCGTGCCATGCGCCTTCTTGGTGTTGACGAGCCAGCCTTCCCGGAGCTCTTTACCGCCTCGCGCGATGCGATGTCGTCGGCCTACCCCGAGGTGCAGGCCGACTACGCGCGAATTTCACAGATTGCCTACGGCGAAGAAGCCGCGTTCATCAAGACGCTTGAGTCGGGAACGACAATTTTGGACCTCGCTGTCGTTGAGGCCAAAGACAACGGTGCCTCACGCCTGCCGGGTAGCACGGCGTTCCTGCTGCACGACACATTTGGATTCCCCATCGACCTCACGCTCGAGATGGCCGAGGAAGCCGGTGTCAGCGTTGATCGCAGCGCATTCGACAAGCTCATGGCGGAGCAGCGCTCGCGCGCCAAGGCGGACGCCAAGTCGAAGAAGTCGGCAATTGCCGACCTGAGCGTTTACGGCGACTTCCGGGCCCACGGTGAAACGGTCTTTACTGGGTACGGCGTTCTCGAGACCGAGACGCGGGTGCTCGGCCTCCTCAAGGATGGCTTGTCGGTCACCTCTGCATCGGCGGGAGACTCTGTCGAGATCATCGTCGCCGAGACATCGCTCTACGCCGAATCTGGTGGACAGGATTCCGATGCGGGACGAATTGTCGGTGGCTCCTTCGAGGCCGATGTCCTCGATGTCCAAAAGCCCGTCAAGGGCCTGGTTTCGCACATGGCAAGCGTTCTGACGGGCACGATTGCCGTCGGCGACAAGGCCACCACGGTCGTTGATCGCGCCTACCGCCGAGCCGCTGCCCAAGCGCACTCGGCAACGCACCTCGTGCACGCTGCCCTGCGCCAGACGCTCGGGGAGACGGCGAATCAGAGTGGTTCGTACAACAAGGCCGGCTACATGCGTCTCGACTTCTCCTGGAACGAATCGCTGTCCACGGCCACACGCACCGACATCGAAGAAATCGTGAATGCCGCCATCGAGGCCGATCTCGAGGTTGTCACGCGCGAGATGGCGCTGGACGAAGCAAAGAAGCTCGGCGCCATGGCGCTGTTTGGCGAGAAGTACGGCGAGACCGTGCGGATGGTCGATATCGGCGGCCCCTGGAGTCGGGAACTCTGCGCCGGCACGCACGTGGAGCGGTCAACCCAAATCGGACTCGTTTCAATCGTGAGTGAGGCATCGGTCGGCTCGTCGAATCGACGAATCGAAGCTTTTGTGGGCAATCAAGCGTTCACGTCTTTTGCTGCCGAGCGCGCAATTGTTCACGAACTGTCGTCGTCACTCAAGGTGCCTCGCGAAGACTTGGTTGCCAGAATCACTGAACTGACGGCGTCGCTCAAGGCCGCACAGAAGCGTGTCGCCGATTTCGAAAGCGCCAACCTGAAAGACCTTGTACCCGGATTACTCACCCAGCTCGACGAGACGGGTGATGTCGCCACGATTCTTGCGGAGGTGTCGGTCTCTCGCGTCGACGACTTGCGCGACCTTGCCGTTGCCGTGCGCGACAACGTTCAGAATCGCTCGTGTGTGATCTCGCTCGCTTCGGTGATTGACGGAAAGCCGAGCATCATTGTTCTCACCACGGCGTCCGCGCGTGACGCCGGTCTCAAGGCCGGCTCGCTCGTCAAGGTTGCTGCCAGCATTCTCGGCGGTGGTGGCGGCGGTCGCGACGACATGGCGCAAGCGGGCGGTTCCGATGTGACGCGACTGCCCGACGCCTTGGCTGCGGTTGCCCAGGCGATCGTCCAGAACTAGAGCGGTTCTGGTGGAGCAGGGGATTCGGCTCGGCATTGATCCGGGGCAGGCCCGCATCGGCGTTGCTGTGTCCGATCGTGACGGATTTCTCGCGATGCCCAGCGAGACCGTTCCTGTCAACGGGGGAGAGGTCGACCGGCTCGTTGAGTTGGTCGCTCTTCATGAGGTGTCCAGCGTGATCGTGGGACTGCCAATCAATCTGTCGGGAAAATGGACGGCGTCAACGCGGGCAGCTCATGGCCTGGCCTGTCAACTCGCTGAACGCCTCGACGTTCCCGTGCGCATGATCGACGAACGACTGACCACCACTACTGCCCAGGCTGCGCTGCGGTCTTCGGGAAAGTCTCAACGTGCCGGTCGTTCAGTGATTGACCAGATTGCCGCTGTTACCCTGTTGCAGCAGGCTCTCGACACCGAACGCCAGCTAAATCGCCCCGCGGGTTGGGCGCTAGACGAGATTGTGGAGCCCCTCGATGACTAACACCGAGCCAAATCAGGGCTACGTTCCCTACGAACCGACCCACGCCGGTCCGCCGTCATCCGGCGGGGGCCGACGCACGCGTTCGGGCAAACGGCGCGGTCTCTTCATCACCCTGATCACCATCGGCGTGGTTGTCGTCTTGGGCGGTGTTGGTGGTGGGCTGTATGCCACGGGAGTTCTCAACTCGCTCATCAACCCCGGCCCTGCCGACTACGAAGGCTCGGGTTCGGGATCGGTCACGTTCACCATCAACGAGGGCGACATTGGCGAGGACATCGCGACAAATCTTTACAAGGCTGGCGTCACGGCGTCCTTCGACTGTTTCTACGAACTTCTCTTGAAGACCGAACCGGCGCCCACGTTCGTTCCCGGGGTGTTCACGCTCAAGGAGAAGATGTCAGCCGCGGCCGCCTTGGAAGCCCTTCTAGATCCCGCCAACGCCCAGGTTGACACGGTCGCTGTACCGGAAGGTACTTCCGAAGCCGGCATCATCCAGATCATTTCCGAGGCCACGGGCATCCCCGAGGCGGACATCCAAGCGGAGGCAGCGGATGTTGCGTCGTATGGCGTACCCGCGGAGGCGCCGAAGCTTGAGGGATTCTTGTTCCCGGCCACGTATACGTTTACTCCCGGCACCACGGCACGCGTCATTCTGCAGACCATGGTCGACCGGTGCATGCAGGCGCTTGATGACGCCGGTGTTGCCCCCGAGGATCGTTTTAAGATCATCACCATGGCGTCGCTCATCCAGAAGGAGGCCGGTATTGCTCCCGACTTCCCCAAGGTGTCGCGTGTCTTCTGGAATCGACTCGACGAGAGTTATTGGCCGACCGGATTATTGGAATCTGACGCGACGGTGGCTTATGGAGCGGGCGTCAAGCGTGTAGAGACCACTGTTGCTGAGCGCGCCGACGAGAGCAATCCCTACAACACGTACGTGCACCCCGGACCACTCTTTGCGCCGATCTCTAACCCCGGCGACGTGGCCATCGATGCAGCGCTGCATCCTGTGGACGGCCCGTGGCTGTATTTCGTCTGCGTCAACTACGAAACGGGAGAGACAATCTTCTCGACCACCGCCGATGAGCACGCCGCCGCGGTTGACCAGTGGGGTGCGTGGCTGCGGGAGCACCCCGAATATGACCAGTAAGAATCTGGCGGTTCTGGGACATCCCATCGACCATTCGCTGTCGCCGGTTCTTCACGCGGCGGCCTATCAGGTGCTCGGGCTCGACTGGGCTTACGGGCGACAGGACCTGACCGAAGACCAGCTTGACGCTTACGTGTCAACGCGGGACGACACTTGGGTGGGCCTGTCATTGACGATGCCGCTCAAGTATCGCGCCACCGAGCTCGCTGACGTGGTCGACGAAGCAACGGCAATCACCGGGGCCTGTAACACCCTGGTCTTTGATCACGAGACGCAGCGGGTGCAGGGCTTCAACACGGATGTCCCGGCCTTGGCCAGTGTGATTCGTGAGTCTGTCGCGGGTGCGCCCGAGGCCGTGAGTATTGTTGGCGGCGGTGCCACGGCAGTTTCGGCTGTCGTGGCGGCATCTCGCGCCGGCGCTCGAAGCGCGGATATTTTCGTGCGCGACACGAATCGCGCGAGCAATGCTGTCGTCGCGGGGCATGCGTGTGGCATCAACGTTTCCGTTCACCATCTCAGCGACTTCGCCACGATCTCGCGCAACGACGTGAGCATCACGACTCTGCCGGGCCCAGTAGGCCTTGACCTTTCCCAGACTGCTGCCGAGGACCGCATTCTCATCGATGTCGCTTACTCCCCGTGGCCCACGTCGCGGGCTCAGCAGTGGCAGGCGTCTGGTGGTCGCATCGTGGGTGGACTTCACATGCTTGTTCGTCAGGCCGTGTTGCAGGTTCGCGTTTTCGTCTCGGGTTCTGCCGACGTTGCCCTCGATCGCGAGGACGAGGTCCGCACTGCCATGTCTCATGCGGTGGGGTTAGGCGCGCTTTTCGACGTCCGCTAACTCGCGTCTCTGAACAAATCCTTCACCAATTGTTCATTGGCGTGTCCGTTGTGAGGTGAATTGACTTTCACTATGCTCGAAATAGGTCATTTGGACCGAATCTGATTTCTTTGGAGAAAACATGACTAAGAAAAAACTTGCCATTGGCCTTGCCGCCGGTATGGCAACAATTGCGCTCAGCGTTGGCGCATCGCCCGCCTTTGCCACAATCGATTTTGACAGCGCCACCTGGTCGGTCGGCGGTGTGAACTACCAGTTTGAAGGCGACGGCTCTGGGGACACCTACGGTGGTGTTGAGGAATTGACGACGCCTACGCAAAGTAACTACGAGCTCTACTACGAGGAGTTCTACTTCTATGACGGTGATTTCAACAGCGGTGATTACACTTACTGCATTGGCGCCACTGCAACTGAGGTGACCGAATCCAACGGGGATGTCGTCATCACGTGCGAGCCGTACCAAATGGACACGGACTCGAACATTTGGGCCACCAATTCATACCGTTTCTACAGCGACCAGATGCTGACGCGCCACGTTGTGACCATTGAGAACAAGGGCACTGCCAGTTTTGATTTGGGAAGCCCTTACTTGTACTACTCCTTGAGCAACTATGACAAGACAGCGAGTTCGAGCAATCCTGCCACCTGTGACAGCATGACGGCCGACGACCACTGGGCCATTACCGCAGGAACTGATGACACCATGATCAACGGTTATTCCTGGCAGGCTGCTGGTTCGACAACCTTTACCACCGCCGAGGAGGACTGTGAGTCAGACGAGATCAGTGCCTACCTGACCAATACGACGATGGCCGCGGGTGAGAAGCGCACCTACATGTCCTTGATCGCCACGGCTGAGCCTGCCGGAACATCGTCTGGTCAGATGGACACGGCTTTCGAGGCTGCCCTTGCTCAGATGCCAGCTTTCGATTCCCTCAATGACACGTTCTGCCGTGGCATTGACGGTCTTGTCATTGACGGTTGGGGTACGTGTGCCGCGTCACTTCCTGACACAGGCACCAACTCCGCTGTGATGGGCTCATCGATCGCGATCGGTTCTGGCCTACTCATTGCTGGTGCGCTGGCACTCGTGATGGTGCGTCGCCGTCAGGCTCGCCACTAAGTAATCCGCTTCGCCATTGAGGCGTAACAAGTTCCCCCGGGCCATGACGGTTCGGGGGAATTTTTTTTGTCCGAGCACAGATTGTCTCGGCGCGAGGCGAACAGGTCGGACCATTGGGCTGTGACAGAATTGAGGCATGTTGCGATGGCTGACGGCAGGGGAATCTCACGGTCCTGAACTGATTGGGATCATTGAGGGTTTGCCTGCTGGTGTGCCCGTCTTGCGCGAGACGATACAGCGCGATCTCGCTCGCCGTCGATTGGGTTTTGGCCGAGGTGCGCGCATGAAGTTTGAGCAGGACGACCTCAGCATCTCCACGGGCGTTCGCCACGGAGTATCACTCGGTGGCCCGGTTGCACTGCGCATCGGTAACTCCGAGTGGCCCAAGTGGGAAGAGGTGATGAGCCCGTATCCACTCGAGAACGAAATGTCCGACTCTGGTCGCGGCGCCAAACTCACCCGACCTCGCCCCGGCCACGCCGACCTCGTGGGCATGCAAAAGTACAACTTTGATGAGTCGCGCCCCGTACTGGAGCGTGCCAGTGCTCGGGAAACGGCAACGCGCGTTGCGTTGGGAGCCGTCGCCCGCAGTTTTCTGGCAGAACTCGGCATCCGCTTCGTCAGCCACACAGTGGCCATTGGCCCCGTTGCCGTTCCGCTCTCGGCCCCGCTGCCAC
>CAIVOR010000330.1 GCA_903907615.1 uncultured Microbacteriaceae bacterium
GCCGCGGAGTTGCCCCAGAGAACAGCAACGAATCCCGGGGAGACACGGACAAGTTCGCGAACGACCGCGAGAGTGATGCCCTCCCACCCGCGACCCCGATGCGATCCGGCCGCTCCCGGGGTGACCGTGAGGACGCGATTCAGCAGCAACACGCCCTGGTCACTCCACGGCGTGAGGTCTCCCGAATCTGGAGTGGGTGTGTCCACGTCGGCGCTCAGTTCAGCAAAGATGTTGCGCAGGCTGGCCGGCACGGGAGACACGTCAGGTGCCACCGAAAAAGCCAACCCCGTGGCATGCCCGGGCGTCGGGTACGGGTCTTGTCCCAGCATCAGCACGCGCACATCCTGCGCAGGAAGGGATAGCGCCCGCATCACGAGGTGGGGCGCCGGGAGGAAGCCCCTCCCCTCAGCTCCCTCGGAGTTCAGAAAGCCGGCGATGTCGGCAAGCACGTCCCCGTGGTCCGCCAGACATGCGCGCCACGAGAGATGCACCGGAGCGAGCAGATCGTCACTCGTGATGATGGTGTGAATCCTCAGCCCGTTTGTGTGCCTGCTGAACTCTGTCGTTGAGATACGAAATGACCGTGGCCGTCGTGGCACCCACAATCACCATTCCACCCAGCATGAGTGCGACCGCGTAGATGCGTCCGGGCACCGTCACGGGAACCATGTCGCCATAACCCACCGTGGAGATGGTCTCCATTGCCCACCACACAGCATCACCGTAATTGGTGATGCTGGCGCCAGGTGCGTGACGTTCTGCAGCGAAGACTGCCAACGAGATCACGAAAATGAACATGATCACGGCAGAACCGGCGTAGGCCATGATGCGCGCGCGCAGCGACGAACCGGTGCGGCCACGAAACCAGCGCAGCCGACCGAGGTAAACGAGCAACAGGAACGGTCGCATGAAGGGAATCACCATCGACGTCATATCGAGGATGTTCTTGCGCACAAACTGTCGTCGATTACTCGCCAAACCCAACCGAACGAAATAGTCGACGATAAAGATCACCCAGATGGCCACCAGCGAGTAGGCCAACACGATAGTGACGATGTTGGAGAACTTGAGGTCATCGAGAATCAACACAGAGTACGCGAGCAAGAAGATGAACGACAGGACAATCATGGGCGCCGTCGTCCAGCGTTCGTAGGCGACCTCTCGAGGACTCCGCGCATCGCTGACGCGCTCGCCCTCGGCGTTCATGAGGGTCTTGGCCGATGAGAGTGATGCCACGTCCTCAGGTTACCGAAGCAACTGTTACGGCGTATGACCAACCGCGTTGAGAGCGCCGGGTTGCTTCCGTAGGTTCTTTCGTAGGCCCGTTGGCCACCTTGCCTCACTAGCCCCAACCAAAAGACCCCACAAGGAGAAACCCATGAGCACGAACCCCGCCGACTGGAAGTTTGAGACCAAGCAGGTCCACTCCGGCGCAACACCCGATCCCGTCACCAACGCACGCGCAGTGCCGATTTACCAGACCACGTCCTACGTCTTCAACAGCGCGGACCACGCCAAGAACCTGTTTGCCCTTGCCGAGTTCGGCAACATCTACACGCGCATCATGAACCCCACGCAGGAAGTCGTCGAGCAGCGCGTTGCCGCCCTCGAGGGTGGAACCGCTGCACTCATGGTTGCCTCGGGACAGGCAGCCGAGACCTTCGCCGTGCTTAACATTGCTGGCGCCGGAGACCACATCGTGTCGTCCAGCTCCATCTACGGCGGTACCTACAACCTCTTCAAGTACACGCTGGCGAAGCTGGGCATTGAGGTCACGTTCGTCGAGAACCAGGATGACA
>CAIVOR010000331.1 GCA_903907615.1 uncultured Microbacteriaceae bacterium
GGCGAAGACGCGGGTGACGTTGTCATTGACCTGCTCATCGCCGCCGGTGTGACCGAGGTCAAGGTGCGTTCGGTGCTCACGTGTGAGTCTGCCGCGGGTGTGTGTGCCGCGTGCTACGGCCGTTCGCTTGCTACCGGAAAGCTCGTTGACATCGGTGAGGCCGTGGGAATCATCGCGGCTCAGTCGATCGGTGAGCCCGGAACCCAGCTGACCATGCGTACCTTCCACACGGGTGGTTCGGCTTCGGCAGACGACATCACGCAGGGTCTGCCCCGCGTGCAGGAGCTGTTTGAGGCGCGCACACCTAAGGGTGCCTCGCCCATCGCTGAGGCCGCTGGCCGCATCACCATTGAGGAGACGGAGAAGACCCGTAAGGTCATTCTCACGCCCGACAACGGTGACGAGCCTGTCGTCTATAACGTGCTGAAGCGCTCCAACCTGTTGGTGAACGACGGCGACCACGTTGAGCTCGGTCAGCAGTTGCAGACCGGAACGGTCGACCCCAAGGACGTGCTTCGCGTGCAGGGCGTTCGCGCGGTGCAGAAGCACCTCGTGGGTGGCGTGCAGGGCGTGTACCGTTCGCAGGGTGTGCCCATTCACGACAAGCACATCGAGGTCATTGTTCGGCAGATGCTGCGCAAGGTCACCGTGGTTGACCACGGCGAGACCGACCTGCTGCCCGGTGAGGTTGTGGAGCGCACGCACTACACCGACGTCAACCGCAAGGCGCTGAGCGAAGGCAAGAAGACCGCTCAGGGTCGCCAGGAAGTCATGGGTATCACCAAGGCATCGCTGGCCACCGACTCGTGGCTGTCGGCCGCGTCGTTCCAGGAGACCACGCGTGTTCTCACGCAGGCCGCCATGGACGGCAAGTCCGACCCGCTGGTTGGCCTCAAGGAGAACGTGATCATTGGAAAGCTGATCCCGGCCGGAACCGGTCTCTCGCGCTTCCGCAACTACACGGCGGAACCCACCGACGAGGCCAAGGCGGAGCGGTACCCCAACCGCATCTTCGCCAACGACGCCGAGTACACCGAGGGCGACCTGAGCTTCGTCGACTTCGAGTCGTTCAGCTCAGACGACTTCTCCAACTACAACTAGTCGCAGCGCACAGCCGTCTGGCTGCGCGACGAGAGGGACCTCGCCCGGTTGGGCGGGGTCCTTTCTCGTTGTTGGGCAAAGGGGGTAAAAGGCCGGTATCGGCGCGGGCTAAATGTGCGCTATACATAAACCGTGGGGAAGTTTTCTTCACTGGGGTTTATTGGGGGAAACACGCAATGACGCGACGCTCGGGCAAGACTGTGTGGACGAGAACTCTTTCAATTGTGGGACTGTCTCTCGCAGCAGTATTGCTCGTGCCAGAGGTGGCCGTTGCGGCCGCTCCCGACCCTACTCCCACGGTCACGCAGCCCGCCACGTCGTCGCAAATTCCGACGCCCGTTGACACGGCGAGCCCGGCGTCCACACAGACCCCGGCGCCGGAGGTCACACCATCGCCAACCTCGAGCCCAGTACCAGCATCACCAGTAAAGGCAAGCACGAATCCCTCTCCCTCAGCAGAGCCCACCAATTCACATGTGCGACGTCACGCGTCGGAGAAGCCGAATAGGGTCGGCAATCCGTTGTCGAGCCTCTCGCTTTTCCCTATGGCAACCGGCACAATTTCGGGAAAGTTGTCTTACCTCGATGAGAACACAACTACTTCTCACTTCATCACGGACGAATGGGGCTGGGTAGACCTTTACAACAGCTCGGGAGACTACGTTGACGGAACGTGGTCAGACGCCAACGGCAATTACACGCTCTACCCACCAAGTTCTGGGACTTACTACATTCAGGGTGGGTATGAGACCGCCACGGAATACGGGGGTGAATACGCATACGAATGGTTTCTCGATAAGCCTGGTCGATCAGTGGCTACCGGAATTGTCGTGGGCACCACCAATCTCACGGGGAAAAACCTGACTTTCGCGGCCAGCACCTGGATTTCGGGAACTGTGCGCAACGTCTATGGCAACGGCGTAGAAAACGTCCAGGTCTGTGCTTACTTCACGGCGACAGATTCTTCAACCGACGACTACGACTTTTGCGCTTACACGGATTCGGATGGATTTTACTTTATTGCCCCCATGCCGAACGGCGCTTACAAGCTCTTTTTTGATGGTTCATACGCAAACGACGACGTGTCGAGTGGTTGGTTGGGATCGACAGGGATTGTTGCAACCTACGCGTTAGCCGCTACCCAAACTATCCTCCCAGTCGGCTACGCGCTCTTCTACCGGGACATCGTTCTGCCCGGACCACCAAGTATTACGGGTCGTCTCATGTATTATCCGACGACGACCTCGACGACGACGTCTCCTGTGTCGTATGGTGCCGTTGAACTTTACGACCTCAACGGCGAGTGGCTTGATAGCACCTATGCCGACGCCAACGGGTATTACATCCTTCCAGTCCCCGAGGCGGGTTCCTATCTTGTTTTCGCCAGCGATCCCGATGGCAATTTCGACATTGGGGAC
>CAIVOR010000332.1 GCA_903907615.1 uncultured Microbacteriaceae bacterium
ACCAACCACCTCGACGCCGACTCCGTGACCTGGCTGCGCGAATTCCTCAAGGGCTACCAGGGCGGCCTGATTGTGATCAGCCACGACGTGGAGCTTGTAGGCGAAACCGTGAACCGCGTGTTCTATCTGGATGCCAACCGCCAAGTCATCGACATCTACAACATGAATTGGAAGAACTACCAGAAGCAGCGCGAGCAGGACGAGCAGCGCCGCAAGCGCGAGCGCGCGAACGCCGAGCAAAAGGCCACCACACTGCAGACCCAGGCGGCCAAAATGGGTGCCCGTGCCTCTGGTGCCGTTGCCGCCAAACAGATGGCCCGCCGAGCCGAGACACTGCTGGCTGGGCTCGACGAGGTGCGCCAGAGCGACAAGGTTGCCAAGCTACGTTTCCCCGACCCCGCGCCCTGCGGCAAAACGCCGCTCATGGCCACCGACCTGTCGCGGTCTTACGGCTCGCTCGAAATCTTCACGGCTGTCGACCTGGCCATCGACCGAGGATCGCGCGTGGTGATACTCGGCTTCAACGGCGCCGGCAAGACCACGCTGTTGCGCATCCTTGCCGGTGTTGACCAGCCCGACACGGGCGAGGTGATCGAGGGTCACGGCCTCAAGGTGGGCTACTACGCCCAAGAGCACGAGACGCTGCGCGTGCAGGATTCGGTGCTGCAGAACATGGTGTCGGCCGCCTCGCACATGACCGAGACCGAGTGCCGCAAGGTATTGGGGTCGTTCCTGTTTAGCGGGGACGACGTGCTCAAGCCGGCCGGCGTGCTCTCCGGCGGTGAGAAGACCCGTCTCGCGCTGGCCATGCTCGTGGTGTCGAGCGCCAACGTGCTTCTGCTCGACGAGCCCACCAACAACCTCGATCCCATCTCGCGCGAGGAGATTCTCGGCGCACTGGCGAGTTACAAGGGCTCAGTGGTCCTTGTCTCCCACGACACCGGCGCCGTAGAGGCGCTCAACCCGGAGCGCGTGCTGATTCTGCCCGACGGAGTTGAGGACCACTGGAACAAGGAGTACGCCGAGCTCGTCGAGTTGGCCTAACCTCGCGGGGCACTGACCAGACGGGCAGCGTCGTCAGAGCCGCGCGAGGATGAAGTCCACCCGCTCCTCGGGCGGGAGAACGGGCACCTCGACGACGTCGAAACCGAGCCCCACATAGGTACTCAGGATGGCATGATGCAGATTCGCCTGTGTCTCACCGTCTTCGATGCGTCCATGGTCGGCAATGAAATCGAGCGGGTCGAGAACGAACACGCGCCGGTATCGGCTTTGGCGGGCTGCGTCCGCGAGCTGCGGATTCGGGATGAGTTTTAAGAATCGCTCGTATGCCAGGCCGTCGGGCGTTCCCCGATCGAGAAAGACCGTTTCGTGCTTATCAAGCTCGGACTCGAGCCGCAGTTGCCGTTCGAGAATTACCTCTTGGAACCATTCGCCTGCCCCCCGAACCTCTTCAAGGGTGCGGCCCTTTGCCATCTCTTCGATGATGATGGCGCGCGCTTGTTCCTCGGTCGTGCGATACCCGCGAGCGGCGAGAAGGCGCACCGTCGTTGTCTTGCCCGAACTGGGCGCGCCACTCACCGCGTACCAGGGAGGGCTCGCGTTCGTCATGGCGGTCGCTTTCGGTCGAC
>CAIVOR010000333.1 GCA_903907615.1 uncultured Microbacteriaceae bacterium
CCACCAGCGAAGACGAGATCTTCGCGTACACGAAGGCCTTTTGTGAGTCCACGGACCTGGCAGTGATGTTGTTCCCCATCCCCCTGTGGCAGTTCGAGCGCATCCACCCGGCAGGCATGCAGGTGTCGTTTGTGCGCCGTCTGCTCGATGCGATTCCCAACATCGTCGCGATTAAGTCGGAACAGGGATTCCCGGGCATTGGCGGTCTGATGGAGATGTACCACCACTTCCGCGATGAGGTGGTGATTTCGTGCCCCATCGAGGCCGACGTGATTCCGCTGCTCTCGGTGATGGACATTCAGTACTCGGGAACGAGCAACACCAACTGGCTGAGCGACTGGTATCCGGCTGCTCTACGTCAGGCACAGAACGGCCAGTGGCAAGAGGCCATGGAGGGCTGGTGGAAGATTTCTCCCGCACGAGCAGCGGCTGGCCAGGCGCAGGCCTCGGCACAGACCATCAGCGTGCTCAACCGCACCACCTGGAAGTATCAGGAGTGGCTGGCCGGCTACAACGGCGGCGCACTGCGGGCTCCCGCCACGCGCATTCCCAACAGCGTGATGAAGTCGCTGCGGGCCGCACTCATCGCGTCTGATCGTCCCGTGACCGACTCGCCCGACTCGGAGTTCGTGCGCGGGCGCATCGTCTCCTGATCCGCCCCAGAAATCATCTGGACACCGCGCGCGGCGTCGACGCTTCACTGCTCCACGGGCACTTATCCCGCGGGAAGAACGAGAGGGCCTGAGGCCAACGCCTCTGCCTGCGCACGGGGTAGATCAAGAATCGTCAGCGACATCCCGAGCAAAACATCTGCTTCTTCCGGGGACACCTGGCCGGTGACAAAAATTCCCTGCAGGATTCCGGCGTAGCAGTGGGCGAACAAGTAAACGCGTTTCTCAATCTCAGGGGTATCAAGTCCCTCTGACTTGGCCACGAGGTCAAACGCGGAAAACGACTCGTTCCACGCGGACGCAATCGCAAACGAGGGATTGGTCATTGTGTTCTTCAGAACCTTCGCCAAGAGGGGACGAGCGAGCGAGATTCTGAATAACTTTCGCGCAACGTCAAGCATGATCTGAAGACTCTCGCGCGGCTGGCCGTCATAGGCCCAGTCAAGGCCGTCTTGCCAAATCTGTTCGAAAGCCAGACTCAACAGGGCGTCTTTGGTGTCGAAGTAGTTGTAGATCGTTCGCGGCGAGACCTGTGCGTGAGCGGCAAGCTGCTCAATGGTGGCGTCGAGTCCGATATCGGCCAGGACTTCTTGAGCAGCCAGGATGAGTGCGGCCCGGTTGCGCGCGGTGTAGGCAGCCTGACGACCACCGTGATCACGCTCTGTCTTCTCTGCTGCCGCCACGCACCAAGTCTACAAAACTCGCGCACGTGCCCGCGGCGTGATTGTCGACGCACGACCCACGGGAACGGATGACACAACGACAGCATGTTTGCATCGTTTGTGTAAACTTACCTTCACACTGTTCCGGTGATGCCAGGCCAAGAGAAAGTTCAGGTTGATGAAAAAGTTTGCGATTGCCGCTCGATTCCGCTCGCTCGTGGCGCTCGGCGGGGTGCTCCTGTTGGCCGCCGGTGTTGGCGTGAGCGCGGGTACGGGCATGAGTGCGCCCCAGTCGGCACACGCCGTAGCCGAGTGGCCGTGGTCAACCCCCGTGACCGTTACGACTGCTGAGTTTCCTTTTAACAATGTCACGGCCAACCCACTCGTGATCGACTCTGAGGGTCGCATGATGGTCGTGTGGAAGACCGTTGACAACAACTTCTTCCGGATGGCATCACGCACGTCACTCAACGGCGTGGACTGGACAGAGCCCGTGTACTTTACTCCGGCAAACAAGGATGCCTCCAACGCCGTTCTCGCGGTCGGCAACGCGGGTCGGATTACCTCCCTGTGGTTGGACTATTCGGGCAACGACCCCACTATTTGGTCCAACACGTTCGACGGTGTGTCGTGGTTGCCTGCTGTCAAGGTGACCCCAAGCGAAGGCCGGTATGACAACCTGGCGATCGTGGCCGACTCGACGGGGCTTGTCACCGCGCTCTGGGAAAACCAAGTCGCCTGCTCGATTGACTCCAGCACATCGACAGACGGACAGTCGTGGACACCCGCCGTTCCCGTGACGACGGATGTCGGAAGGTGTCCGTGGGCACCCCAAATTGTGGTGGACGGTTCGAACCGGCTCACCGCAATCTGGAATGCCGACGACGGTCAGGTGACCGAGTACATCGTTGTCGAAGCGAGCACATCGACCACTCCGGGATCATGGAGCACCGCAGAAGTTTTGTCGACCCTGGGCGAAGACGCGAGGGAGTCAACACTGGCAACCACGTCAGGTGGTCTCGCGGTAGCAGCGTGGAAGAGCGAACAGGGAACCGGTCCGCAAATAAAGTCTCGAAGTTCACAGAGCGGGGCAACGTGGTCACCCCTCGTCAGTCACGGAAGCGGCGATGATGGCGCCCCGGGCGTCTACGCCGGCCCGTCCGGCACGGTTCTGCTCTCGTGGCTGTCGGGTACCTCCGGAAGCGATGGGGTTCGCGTCACGTCTTCTCACGACGGTGAGTCGTGGACATCACCGTTGAAGATCAGCGCCGAGGGCGATTATGCGGGTCTTGGTCGCGCACAATTGAGCGAGGATGCGTGCGGTCAGATTGTCGCAACGTGGACTGCGACAGACGCGGCGGAAACGGCCATCTTCGTTCAGTCGAGCACCTCGGTGAATGGTCTCGACTGGTCTGCCCCAATAAACCCCGCGAGCGCGTATGACCTTTCGATGAACTTGGGGCTCGTCGAGGACGCACAGGGCCGCGTCACTGCCCTTTGGGTGGGCGTCAACCCCTCCGATCAAGTTACCGAACTGCAAGTGAGCAACATGACCAAGCCGGTGTGCGCGAGCTTGCCAGACACGGGCGCAGACTCCTCGGTGGTCGGCACCTCGCTCGCGGTCAGTGCTGGTCTGCTCGTTGCCGGTGCGTTGGTGCTCGCACTGATGCGACGCCGTCGCAACCTCGGAGGCTAGCAACTTCGAACACGAAAAATCTCGGGCGCTGAAAAAGGGCGCGAGCGAAAAGCTCAGGGGCATCACGGTTTTGGCGG
>CAIVOR010000334.1 GCA_903907615.1 uncultured Microbacteriaceae bacterium
CATCCCGTCGGTTTCTGGAGACGAAATGACGCTGGCCGATGCCATCGCGGCCACACTGGCTGCGTGTGCCCACTTGGAGGTGCTTCGCGATGGTGATGCGGTGGTGGCCCGTACGGCTCTCGGTCGCACGCAGCGGGTTATTGTGGCTGGCCACATCGACACCGTGCCCATCAATGGCAACGTACCGAGCCGCCTCGACGGCAGCGGCGAGACGCAAACGCTGTGGGGACGCGGGTAGGTCGATATGAAAGCGGGATGCGCGGTAGCGCTGAAGCTGGCCGTTGAACTTGCCGACCCCACGGTCGATGTGACGTGGATTTTCTACGACCACGAAGAGGTCGCCTCAAACCTCAACGGACTGGGGCGACTTGCTCGCACCCACGCACCTCTCCTGCAGGCGGATTTTGCGATCTTGGGCGAACCCAGCAACGCACAGCTCGAGGGGGGCTGCAACGGCACGCTGCGCGTTGAGCTGCGAACGACCGGGCGACGTGCCCACTCGGCTCGCGCGTGGACGGGAGACAACGCGATTCACGCGCTCGCGCCCGTCCTCACGCGACTGGCGGAATTCGAACCCGAAACAGTGGAGGTCGATGGTCTGGCCTATCGCGAGGGACTCAGTGCGGTGGGCGTCAGCGGCGGTGTCGCTAACAATGTGATTCCGGACGAGGCCGTCCTCACGGTTAACTACCGCTTTGCTCCCGACAAGAGCGAGGCCGACGCCGAGCAGCGTGTGCGGGCATTCTTTGACGGATACGACGTTGTCGTCGTGGACAGTGCTCCCGGCGCCCGACCCGGGTTGACCTCGCCGGTCGCTCAAGAATTCCTCAACGCCGTGGGTGGCGACGCCGCGCCCAAGTACGGCTGGACGGACGTTGCTCGGTTCAGTGCCCTGGGTATCCCCGCCGTCAACTTCGGCCCCGGAAACCCCGAACTCGCGCACACCGACGACGAGAACGTACCCGTTGCGCAGATTGAGCGCTGCGAACACGTGCTCCGCGCCTGGCTCACTGCCGACCGCGCATGACTCGCATCGCACTCGGTCGACGGGGTGCTGGGGTAGGCACCGGTCATCGTGTTCCGTGGTGGCTTGCGGTCATCCTGATCTTTCTCGCTGGTCGTGTCGCCAGCACCATCATCCTGCTCGTGTACGCCAGCGTTCAGGGCGAGAATCCGTGGTCGTCGGGACAACCCACCCTGTTCGATTACTCGAGCCTGTGGGACGGTCGCTGGTACAACATCATTGCCGAGGGAGGTTATCCTCAGACACTTCCGCACACCGCCGACGGACACGTGGGGGAATCACAGTGGGCCTTCTTGCCCGTCTACCCCATGCTCGTGAAAATCATCATGGTGGTGACGGGTGCGCCGTGGTCCATCGCCGCCGTCTCGGTATCGCTGTTGGCCGCATTGGGTACGACGTTCCTGCTCTCTCTGCTGGTGAGTCGAGTCACCGGGGACTCGACTCAGGCACTCTGTACGCTCGTCCTCTTCCAGGTGTCGCCCATCTCGCCGCTGCTCCAACTGGCCTACGCCGAGTCTCTGCAGTGGTTGCTCATCGTGGCGATTCTGTATTTGCTCGTGCTCAGACGTTTCGGCACCATGATTCCGCTGCTGCTGGTCTTGGGGTTTACGCGCCCCGGTGCCCTGGCCATGGCGCTGACATTCGTGCTCTATGGAATCTGGCGCTGGCGTGAGCGGCGGCGTGATCCCTTTCCGTCGCAGGAACGCTGGTGGCTGGCTGTGGCGACGGCAACGGCCGGTCTGGCGGGGATTGCCTGGGTCGTGATCGCCGGTGTGGTCACGGGAGTACCCACCGCGTACTTAGACACCGAGCTTGCCTGGCGATCGGTATACATCGGTTACGAAGAACTGATTCCGTTCACCCCGTGGTTCCACGCGCTGGGCTGGTGGTTGCCGGCGTGGGGCGTGCCCGGCGATGTCACCGTTTGGCTCGGTCCGCTTATTTTTGCCGGACTGGTCTTGCTCCTCGTGGGCTACCTGTTCTTGCCCGCGACCCGACGCGCGGGAACGGAGATTCGCCTGTGGGTGTTGAGCTATTCCCTCTACCTCCTGGCCATCTTCTTTCCGCAGTCGTCCACGTTCCGACTGCTGGGTCCGCTGTTTCCCGGTCTTGCGCCGTTTGCCGCGCCTCGCAACTGGTTTTATCGGGTGGGAGTGGTGCTGGCGGCACTGGCGCTTCAAGTGGTCTGGGTGGGCGTGTGTTGGGCGATTGACGGCGCGGATTGGACACCGCCCTAGGTCTCGCCGTCGCCTCACCGGCACGTCCTCCGTGCGGCTGCTCTGGGAACCCCGTGGTAATTGAGACCCTTCAGATTTGGGATAATAGAAGGAGTCAATGAAAGGGGCGCCAGAATGGCGGCACAAAAGCCACGCACCGGTGACGGACCAATGGAGGCAACCCGCGAGGGTCGTCTGATCGTTGTCCGGGTGCCTCTTGAGGGTGGCGGTCGCATGGCCGTCTCCATGAACGACGACGAGGTCACCGAGCTCCACGACCTCCTCGGCAAGGTCATCAAGCCCAAGGCCTAGCGCGTTTACCTCAGTGAAGAAAAGCCCCGCTTCTGCGGGGCTTTTCGCATTCGTCCTTGGTTACGCGAGTTTCGAGACGGTGAGAAGACCGTCGCCCAGTGGAGACATGCTGGACA
>CAIVOR010000335.1 GCA_903907615.1 uncultured Microbacteriaceae bacterium
CAGCGCGAGTCGCAGATTCAGATGAACCCGGAGAACTGGCGCTACTTCGCCGACAACGTCTGGGTTGATGGCGATACCAACGACATCATCGAGGCGTTGACTCCCGTCTTTACGACGTCGCCCGAACCTGACGCGTTCACGATTTGGTTCGGCAACGGCCTGATGCGCGACCTCCCCGACATGGCCTTTTCGTTGCAGAGCCCGGCCTACATCGCGACCTATCTGGCCTACGAAGACTCGGCCAACGACGCGCGCAACCGCGCGTGGCTCAACGACGCCATGGTCGCCGCGCAACCGGTCACCGTGGGCCAGTATCTCGGCGACAGTGACATGACCAATCGGCAGCTGAAATTCATGGCCGACGACAACTTCGCCCGGCTTCAGAAAATCATTGCCGAACGCGACCCCGCAGGACGCTTCGTGCGCTACCTCGCTCACGACTCGGCAACCGTCAATCGCAACCACTGGGAGGCCTAGTCATGCGTTTTCACATCTCCGCCAACTATCAGGGATACGACCGTGCGCGCGAACTCGAGTCGCAACTGAGTGCCGACGGTCATGAGGTTGTCTGGCACGCGTCGCCAGAGTTCGACGACAACGACGACTACACGATCTATGCCATTCGCGCCGCTCAAGCCGTGATCACGGATGAGGATGCTGGCGTGGATGCCCGCGGCATCGTCGTGGGCGGAACGGGTGCGGCCGAAGCCATCGTGACCAACAAGGTTGCGGGTGTTCGCGCCGTTCACACCGATCGCCTCGACGTTGTCATTGATGCCCGTCAACACGCGGACGTCACGATTCTGGTGTTGGGAGCCGACCTCGTTGATGAGACCGCCAGCCGCGAGCTAGTTGACGCGCTCGTCAGCACACCGTTTCTCAACAATCTTGACGATGCCCGCCGCGTGGTCAACGTTGCTGAGTTTGAAGCATCGGGCACCATCGAGGGGTGGATGATCGAGTACACCTCGGGTAGCTCCGGCCAGCGCCCGGCGGAGAGTTAACTCCTCACCCCGGGAAAGTCCGTGCGTGGCCCCGATAAGACGTATCCACACACGCGATAACGAATTTCATCCGTCTCCATCTACATTCGAAATAGCCGCCCGCTGAGGGCTCAATGAAGGGAAACCCACACCATGGCATTTGTCTGCAGTGCAACCTGGATTGCCAAAGAGGGTGAAGCTGACAAGGTGGCCGAGGCGCTGAAGCACCTCTCGCCCGCCTCGCGCACCGAAGAGGGCAACATTTACTACCAGGCCTACCAAGACCCCGAGGTGCCCAACACGTTCCGCATCTTTGAGGTGTACACGAGCGAGGCCGCGTTCAAGGCACACGCCGAATATGACCACTTCAAGGAGTGGGCATTGGGAGTCGCCATCCCGGTTCTCGAAACGCGTCAGCGCGACTTCTACGAGACGCTGGACTTCTAACCATGAAGATCGGTCGGTATCTTCACCAGGGCATGCCCCTCGTTTGCGTCATTTTCAACGGAAAAGTTCAGAAGGTCGATAGTGCACTCGGCGTTCTCGACATCCTGAACCTGCCTCTCGCTGAGCGAAATGCCCTCGAGTCGAGTGCGGGCCGACGCCACCGTATGCCGATCGAGGAAGTCCAGTTTCTTCCTCCCGTTGAGCCGCGTGCCATGCGCGACTTCCTCACGTTTGAGGCTCACGTTGCCGGCATGAAGAAGTCGTTCGACGGCGATGGCACCGTTCCCGAGGCGTGGTTTGAGGCTCCCGGCTACTACTTCATGAACCCGTGGTCGCTCTATGGGGCAACCGACGGTGTGCCCATGCCGCCGCTCACGCAGCGCCTCGATTTCGAACTCGAGGCCGCGATTGTCGTGAAAAAGATGGCCCGCAACATCACCGCCGAGCAGGCGAGCGATTACATCGCCGGCTACTGCATTTTCAACGACTGGTCCGCACGCGACATTCAGGGTCGCGAGATGCAGGTCGGCCTCGGCCCCAACAAGGGCAAGGACTTTGCCAACACGCTCGGCCCGTGGATCACCACCCCCGATGAGCTCGAGCAGTATCGCGAGGGCGATCGACTTGACCTCGAGATGGTGGTCACGGTCAACGACGTCGAATACGGACGCGATTCGCTGAAGAACATGTCGTGGTCGTTCGAGGAACTGCTGGCGCACGCCGCGCGCGGTACGAACGTGGGTGCCGGCGACGTCCTCGCCTCGGGCACCGCGGGCATGGGTGCCATGAGTGAGCACTGGAGCCGTTCTAAGCAGTACGACACTCCCGCTCCGCTGCAGGTGGGCGATGTCGTGGAGATGACCATCGCTGGTCTGGGTTCCATTCGTAACACGGTGGTGGCGGGCGACAGCCCCAACCCCGAGTACCGCGTGCCGCCTGCTCGACGCACCTATTCAGAGGACCGTCTGTGAGCACAGTCACCACGGTCAACCCGGCGACCGGCGAGAAGCTGGCCGACTACCCCGGGTTGGACGCGGCCGGTCTGGATGCGGCGCTGCAGCGCACCGCGGATGCCCAGCGCGCGTGGCGCACGACCGACATCGCGTCGCGAACCGCGCTGCTGCGCAACGTGGCGAAAATCTTGCGCGACGAGGTGGAAGGCCACGCGCGCCTGATCAGTGTGGAGATGGGCAAGCCCATTACCGAGGCACGTGCCGAGGTGCTCAAGTGTGCCGTCACCTGCGATTTTTACGCCGACAACGCGGCTGATTTTCTCGCCAACAAGGCGGTGAAGACCGAGGCGGTCACGTCGTTCGTAGCGTACGAACCCATCGGTGTGGTGCTCGCTGTCATGCCGTGGAACTTTCCCTACTGGCAGGTCATTCGGTTCGCTGCTCCCGCGCTGACGTCAGGCAACGGCGGCTTGCTCAAGCACGCCTCGAACGTCACCGGATCGGCGCTCGCCATCCAGGGCATCTTTGAGCGTGCCGGCTACCCGGCCGATCTCTTCCAGACGCTCGTGCTGAGCGCCCACTCTCAGGTGAACGACATCATCGCCGACAAGCGCGTTGCCGCCGTCACCCTCACGGGCTCTGAGGGCGCCGGCGCTCAGGTGGCCGAGGCTGCCGGGCGCGCACTCAAGAAGACCGTGCTCGAACTGGGTGGCAGCGATCCGTTCGTCATTCTGGGCGACGCCGATGTTCCCGCCATTACGCCGTTGGCGGTTCGTGCTCGGTTTGTGAACACCGGGCAGAGCTGCCTCTGTGCCAAGCGTTTCGTGGTCGACGCCGCGGTGATTGCCGACTTCGAGCAGCGCGTGGGTGACCTCGTGGCCGCGCTTCGCATTGGCGACCCGGTGTCCGATGACACGCAGATTGGCCCGCTGGCCAAACCCTCATTCGTCGACGACATCGATGCTCAGGTTCAGGCCTCAGTGAAGATGGGCGCCCGCGTAATCACGGGCGGCCATCGTATCGAGGGCCCCGGAAACTTCTATGCCCCCACCGTGCTGGCCGACGTGACACCCGACATGCCCGTGTTCAACCAAGAGACGTTTGGCCCGGTGATGGCCATCGTGAAGGCCCACGGCGCGAAGGAGGCCATTGAACTGGCCGACGCGTCGCAGTACGGACTCGCCGCGAGCATCTGGACGGCCGACATGAATGCCGGACTCGAGCTGGGCAAGGGCATCGAATCGGGCGCGCTGTTCATCAACGGCATCGTGGTGTCAGATCCGCGCCTGCCGTTCGGTGGTGTCAAGTTGAGCGGTTACGGTCGTGAGCTCTCGATTGAGGGCATGCACGAGTTCACAAACGTTCGTGCGGTGTGGGCCGGGGAGATGCCGCGCAGCGCTTAGCGCGTCTCGCCACACGTTCGTCCGAGCCAACCGTTGCCGGTCGGTTGGACAATGGCGTGCATCCGTGTAATGCTCGCAGTGGCGGTTACCGCTAGGCGGAAGGCCCGGAGACGGGGCAAATCCGCCTCTCCCGACCTCCCCGAAGGGTTGATTTCACTCAGATGAGTCCCGCACGCACCACCTCTGGAGCACCCGTCTCGTCCATCGGCCGCGGCATCGCGGTCCTCGCGTGCTTCACGTCACGCGCTCACGCGCTCACCCTCTCCGAACTTTCGGCCGCCTCAAAGTTGCCCATGTCGAGCACGCATCGCGTGGTCGCAGAGCTGGTTACCGGCGGTTTCTTGGTTCGCGGCCAAGACAAGCGCTACCGCATCGGCACGCGCCTGTGGTCGATTGCCCAGCTGGCTCCCGTGAGCGAGCAGCTGCGCGAACGTGCCCTTCCCACTCTCGCGCGCCTCTACGAAGAGACCGGCGAGAACATCACCCTTGCCGTACTCGACCGCGGTCAGGCGCTCTACGTAGACCGACTCGTCGGTGAGCGCAGCATCCCCATTTCGTCTCGCTCGGGGGGACACCTGCCCCTGCACACCACCGGAGTGGGCAAGGTGCTGCTGGCCTACCTGCCCAAAGAAAGCATCGAGAAGTACCTCAATCGTCGACTTGAACGCCCCACGCCATACTCCATTGCCGATCCGGTGAAGCTCGAGAAGGAGCTCGCCGAAGTGCGCACCAACGGCTACTCGGTGACGCGCCAGGAGATGACCGCCGGAGCAGGTTCGGTCGCTGTGCCCATCGTTCGCAAGGGCCGCACCATTGCTGCCGTTGGCGTGGTAGCCCACCTCGCACGTCTCGACGTGAACCGACTCGTGGCCATCCTCCAGCAGGCCGCCGCGTCAATCGCCAAGGAACTCGACGACCACTAGGCGCGATCCCGGCGCAATCCGGCTACGCGGGCCCGGAGTGGGTTTCCGTTATTCGGAATAGTCCATGAGTTCTCGCGGTCTGTGGGCGGATATCGTGAGGAAGACTTATTTGCCCTCTCAAAGGAGAATCATGGCTCGCGTCGTCCGCGGAACACCTCGCACCCCTCTCGACATCGTTGACGGTCTGGCTCAGCTGGGATCGGCAACGGTTCACGAAGCGCAGGGTCGCATCGGTCTACTAAATCGCCGACTCCGTCCCATTTTCCCCGCCATGATTGCCGGCAACGCCCTCACGTGTGAGGTTGCCCCCGGCGACAACTGGATGATTCACGTAGCCGTGGAGCAGGCACAGCCCGGAGACATTCTCATCGTGACGCCCACGAGCCCCTGTGACGACGGTTACCTCGGCGATCTGTTGGCCGAAAGCCTGATGGCGCACGGTGTTCGCGGACTCGTCATCGATGCCGGCGTGCGCGACGTCGCCACGCTCACCGAGATGGGTTTCCCCGTGTGGTCCAAGGCCATTAGTTCGCAGGGCACCGTCAAGGAGACCATCGCCAACGTGCAGACCCCCGTGGTGGTGGCCGACCAGTACGTGCGCCCGGGTGACGTGCTCGTTGCCGACATCGACGGTGTGTGTCTCGTGCGCCGCGAAGATGCCGCAGTCGTGCTGGAGAAGGCGCGCGAGCGCGAGGCCAACGAGGCCGGAAAGCGCACACGTCTTGCCTCCGGCGAGCTGGGTCTCGACATTTACGACATGCGCGACAAGTTGGCCGCCAAGGGACTCGTCTACGAGGACTACCAGGCATGACCAACACCGAGGTCGCGGTTCCCGCGGCGCTCATGCGCGGGGGAACCTCCAAGGGCCTCTTCTTTCTCGCCAGCGATCTGCCTGCCGAGACCGGCGCGCGCGACCGCTTCCTCTTGGCGGCCATGGGCTCGCCCGATGTGCGCGAAATCGACGGCATGGGCGGCGGTCATCCGCTGACCTCCAAGGTTGCCGTGGTGAGCACGTCCGCGCGCCCGGGCATCGACGTGGACTACCTGTTTCTGCAGGTGTGGCCCGACCGTGCCGAGGTCAGCGATCAGCAGAACTGTGGCAACATCCTGGCCGGCGTCGGCCCGTTCGCCATTGAGCGCGGACTCGTCGCGACCACGGGCGACCTCACCCCCGTCTCGATCTACATGGTCAACACCGACTCCAAGGCCACCGCGTTCGTGGAGACGCCCGGCGGCAAGGTCAACTACGCGGGATCGGCGCGCATCGACGGTGTGCCCGGAACGCACGCTCCCATCAACATCAACTTCGAGGATGTGGCCGGCTCGAGCTGTGGCGCACTCCTGCCCACGGGAAACGTGGTCGACGAGGTGCTGGGCGTGCAGGTGACGTGCGTTGACAACGGCATGCCCGTGGTCTGCCTCAACGCGTCTGACTTTGGCATCACGGGTTACGAGACTCCCTCCGAGATCGAGGCCAATGAGGCGCTGCGCGCTCGGGTCGAAGAGATTCGCCTCGCCGTGGGGCCGCTCATGAACCTCGGTGATGTGACCAACAAGACGGTTCCCAAGATGAGCCTGCTGTCGAAGGCGCGCGATGGTGGTCTGGTCAGCACCCGCACCTTCATTCCGCACCGTGTTCACGAATCCATTGGCGTGCTCGGTGCCGTCTCGGTGGCCACCGCGTGCATGCTCGAGGGCAGTGTGGCCGCACAGATTGCCGGCCTCGGCACGGTGGGTTCGAGCCTCGAGGTTGAGGTGGAGCACCCCACCGGTTTCTTTACGGTGCAGATGGAGGTCGACAACTCGTCGGGCTCACCCGTCGTCACGAAGTCCGCTTTGCTTCGCACCGCCCGCATGCTCATGTCGGGTTCCGTTTACGTCCTCGAATCCGCTTGGGAGAACGCATGATCATCGACTGTCACGGCCACTACACAACGGCTCCCGAACTTCACAACCAGTGGCGCATCGACCAGCTCGCCGCCTACGCGGCCGGCCAGCCCAGTCCGGCGTACCCCGAAATCTCGGACGACATCATCCGGGAGTCAATCGAGCAGAACCAGCTCAAGCTGATCACCGAGCGCGGATCCGACCTCACCATCTTTTCGCCGCGCGCCTCGGCCATGGGGCACCACGAGGGTGACCAGCGCATCAGCCTTGAGTGGACCGTTGCCTGCAACAACCTGATCAAGCGCGTCGTCGATCTCTTTCCCGAGACCTTCATCGGTGTGGCTCAGCTGCCTCAGTCACCCGGCGCCGACCTCACGGCCACGATTGCCGAGATGGAGCGCTGCATCAACGAGCTGGGCTTCATCGGCGTGAACCTTAACCCCGACCCGAGTGGCGGCTTGTGGCAGACGGTGCCACTGACCGACAAGTTCTGGTACCCCCTCTACGAGAAGATGGTCGAACTCGACGTGCCCGCCATGGTTCACGTGTCGGCCTCGTGCAACCACAACTTCCACGCCACCGGCGCCCACTACATGAACGCCGACACCACGGCCTTCATGCAGCTGCTTCAGGGCAACCTGTTCGCCGATTTCCCCACACTGCGCCTGATCATCCCTCACGGTGGCGGCGCGGTTCCCTACCACTGGGGTCGCTACCGCGGTCTGGCCGACATGCTCAACCAGCCGAGCGTTGACACCCACATGATGAACAACGTGTTCTTCGACACGTGCGTCTACCACCAGCCAGGAATCGACCTGCTCGTGAAGGTCATCGACAACAAGAACATCCTGTTTGGTTCGGAGATGATTGGCGCGGTTCGCGGCATTGACCCGCAGACCGGCCAGTACTTCGATGACACCAAGCGCTACATTGACGCCGCCGCCATTTCGGAGGGCGAGCGTCAGAGCATCTTCTCGTCAAACGCACGCGCGGTCTTCCCGCGCATGGACGCCAAACTGAAGGAGCGTGGACTGTGAGCCCTGCATTTGTGAAAGACGCCGATTGGCTCGACTGGCACCCCAACCCCACGAAGCCCACGTTCGTGGTTCCCGCCGGTGCGGTGGATGCTCACTGTCACGTCTTCGGGCCCGGTGACACCTTCCCGTTTGCCCCCGAGCGCAAGTACACGCCGTGCGACGCCAGATGGGAGCAGCTGTTTGCCCTGCGCGACTTCCTGGGCTTCGACAAGAACGTCGTTGTTCAGGCCACGTGTCACGGGTCGGACAACTCGGCCCTGCTGGATGTTCTCGAGCGTGCCAACGATCGTGCGCGCGGCGTGGTCACGGTGAAGCCCGACATCACCCACGACGAGCTGGCGCGCATGAACGAGCTGGGCGTGCGTGGCGTGCGCTTCAACTACGTCAAGCGCCTGGTCGATCCCAAGCCTGATGACTACTACCGCCAGATCATCGAGAAGATCAAGCCGTTCGGCTGGCACGTGGTGCTCTACTTTGAGCCCTCCGACCTGCAGGAGAAGTACGACTTCTTCACGTCGCTCGGCGTCCCCGTCGTGATTGACCACATGGGCCGCCCGGATGTGACCAAGCCGGTCGACAACCCCGAGTTCGATCTGTTCCTGCGCTTCATGCGCGAGAACGAGAACGTCTGGTCCAAGGTGAGCTGCCCCGACCGTCTTTCGGTCAGCGGAAGTCCGCTCTATGCCGATGTGGTTCCCTTCGCCAAAACTATCGTTGAGGAGTTTCCGGACCGCGTCCTGTGGGGCACGGACTGGCCACACCCCAACATGAAGAAGGAGATGCCCGACGACGGCATTCTCGTCGACTACGTTCC
>CAIVOR010000336.1 GCA_903907615.1 uncultured Microbacteriaceae bacterium
CGCGGATCGGCTGTTTACTCATAGGGGGGAGTGTAGCGGGGTAAGGGGCGCGGTTAAGCGCGACGCTTGAGGAAGCGGCGCTCGACCAGGAACCAGCTTGCGACCGCGATCGGCAGCGTGCAGAGCACCGAAAGCGCCATGTACGGATACAGCCCAAGTGACCCGAGCCCGGCAAGCGTCAGGACCTGTTGCACGGGCATGCCCCACAAGTAAGTGCCATAGCTCAGGTCATTCGTGAACCAGCGGAACGGGCGCGTCGGCAGCAGCGACGCAACGTAGGGAATGGCCAAGACAAGTGGGCCGAGGCAGAGTTCGCGCAACAGCGGCTCGGGCGTCTGGGTGGCCGCAGCCACGACCACGAGGGAGGCAACACCCCAGTTGATCAGACACTGTTAGCTGAGCAGAACGTGCTCTGTAGCCCCGCGGCATAGGTTGTCGCGGGGCTACTGCGTTCTTGGGGGTGCGTGGTTCTGGTCCGGCCGTGCGCATGATCAATAGGGGCCTATTGCCGATTACCCCGACTCATGAGGTAAACTCACCTTCGCCCGCCAGGTTCGACTGGGGGCAGCTCGCCCTACCAGGAACCAGCACCTGGGAGGACGGATCGAGATGCCACAGCGAATCACCACCATCGTCACCTCACTTGCCCTCATTGGGGCGATCTTCGCTGGCGTGCCGAGCTCGGCGCGCGCGGTGGAGCCAGCCACAAAATATGTCGGCATCGTTGGCGCGGACTACACCAAGGCTCTGGTTGGTTGCCGTGACCTCGATGTCTCGATCTCTTCTGGCGCCGCAGCCGATGCTTCCGAAGGGGTAAGCGTCGCATCAGACGAGGCCGGCCTTGGAGGCACGGTGTACCTCTGCCCAGGGACGTATCACTTCCAAACTGCAGCCGCGATGCAAAACAACGACATCACCCTCAAGGGCGCAGGCGTCACGCAGACGATCCTGGATGGTGGTGGCATTTCGCGCATTATCATCACAGGCGGCAACCTCTCGATCGAGAGCCTAACCATGGAGAACGCCTACGAGCCAGGATTTATGGATGGCGCAGCTGTCTTGGCTGAAGGCAACGTTGACGTGCTGAACGCTACGTTTGCGAACAACTACGCCGATAAGGCTGGTGCCGCGATCGCTGCGTTGGGAACGGTTACCGTGAGTGGCGGAACGTTCAACAACAACACTTCCGCCGACCAGGGTGGCGCCATCGCTAGCTACAGTTTCGTACGAGTGACCGACAGCACGTTTACCAACAACTCCTCAATCGCTGATAGCGAATGCATCGGTGGTGGTGGTGCCATCGCCGCGGGAGATGACGTGTACGTGGACCGTTCCGTGTTCACCAGGAATTCCGCCGTTGTCGGCACGGACACCGATCTAAACGCATGTGGTTCGACCGGCCACTATGGCGGAATGGGCGGCGCTATTGGAACGGCCGGTCTTGAGTTCATTACCGCCTCTACCTTTACGCAAAACAAGGCGTCGCTCGTTGGTGGCGCGATCTTTTCCGCCAACATTGTTCCAACACGAGATATTCGTGCCGAGATCACTAGCTCATCGTTTATCGGAAACGACCTTCTGCCACTTCTAGGGAGTTGGGGTTATAGGGAGGGAATCGGGCAGGCTGGTTCTGCTGTGGCTGCGAGCTCAAACTTCCCGCTTTTGATCGAATCCAGCACCTTCAGCGGCAATGGCCACGATGGTCGGGCCGATTTCGAAGGAATTTCCTTCTCCTCGTGCGGGAGCGTGTACGCCAACGTTCTTGAGGTAAATGGAAGCACCTTCTCTGCAAACCGAAGTGAAGCTGGTGGCGCCATCTGTGCTGGCTCGCTGACCATGACAGATTCGGTCTTCACAAAAAATGTGGCAAGCCTTGGTGCTGGTGCAATTTATGCAGAATTGATCTCCGTCCAATCCTCAAGTTTTGTCAAGAATGTTTCTGGGATTGGCGGAGCGATTTACGCGTATGAAGGGTCAATTGCGGGAAGCACCTTCAAGGGCAACCGCGCACGGTACGGCAAGAGAGGAACGGCTTGGCGCACACAAACCGGTTTTGGTGGGGCAGTGTTCGCGTATTCCACAATAACGCTGACAAACAATCGGTTCACCGGCAATCGGGCCGACCGAGTCGGTGGAGCAGTGTATTTTCAGAGTGACACTGCGACATCATTGGTGCTCATGAAGAAGAACCGCTTCATTGCAAACTCGGCCGGGAAGGCTGGCGGTGCAGTTGGGTACAACCTGGAAGATACCGCTTCCCTACCGATGCGATCCCAGATTAGGAAGGCGTTGCGGGCCAACCGCTTTAGCGGCAATGTGGCTACGAGTGGTATGTCGATCGGCGGGTTGAGCACACCGATCCTGCTTTAACTCGCTCCTAGCGGCGTGTGCCACGCACGCACGCCGCTAGGGTGCGTTCCCTGCGTGTTGGCCTGCGTTAAGCACGGCCTAGGGAGGGGGCGCTCCGCTACGCTACAGATATGAGCATGCGTATTGGACTCCTGGGTGGTGGCACGGTCGGGGCGGCGGTTGCGCGCGGTCTGGCGAGCCGAGCCGAAGAGTGGGGGATCGGCATCGCGGGGATCGCGGTGCGCGACCTCGCCAAGGCGCAGGCGGCCGGACTCGATCGCATCGCACCACTAACGACTGATCCCGCGGCGCTCGCCGCCTCTGCTGATGTTGATGTTGTCGTCGAGCTCATGGGCGGGCTCGACCCCGCCATGCCAATCGTTGAGGCGGCGCTCAAGGCGGGTCGACCGGTCGTTACCGCGAACAAGCTGCTCCTGGCGACGTTTGGCGCGCGACTCGAATCGTTGGCACGCGCATCTGATACGGCGTTGCGCTTTGAGTCTGCCGTGGCTGCGGGTGTGCCGGTGATTGGCGTTCTGGCTGGTGACATGTCGGCGAATGAGATCACCTCGATTCGCGGCATCATCAATGGCACCACCAACTACCTCCTCACCAAGATGGAGAGTGAGGGCTGGTCGTACGACCAGGCGCTCGCCGAGGCACAGAAGATCGGCTACGCCGAGGCGAACCC
>CAIVOR010000337.1 GCA_903907615.1 uncultured Microbacteriaceae bacterium
CCACCTCCACGGCTTCGTCCTCGGTGGCGGCTCCGCCCACGGTGATGGCGATGTCGTGGCTGGCACCCTCGGCATCCTCTTGCAGTTGGCGGGCGAGTGAGGCGCACGCCGCGGTGAGCGTGGCGGTGAACTCGGCCAGGTCGGGCGCGACCTCGCTGGCGCCGGAGGCCAGGAGGGTGACGGTGTCGTTGGTGCTCATGCAGCCGTCGGAGTCGACGCGGTCGAAGGTGACGCGCGTGGCGGCGCGCAGGGCTTGGTCGAGGGCGCCGGGTTCGAGGTGGGCGTCGGTGGTGATGACCACGAGCATGGTGGCGAGACCCGGAGCGAGCATGCCCGCGCCCTTGGCCATTCCGCCGATGGTGTAACCGGCTCCGGCCACCTCAACGAGCTTGGGAACCGAGTCGGTGGTCATGATGGCCACGGCTGCGCGGTGACCGGCATCCGCGGAGGCGGCATCCATGCTGCCGAGTGCTTCAGCGGCGAGCTCAACCCCGTTGCGCAGTTTGTCGAGATCGAGGTCGAGGCCGATGAGTCCGGTGGAGCACACCACCACGTCGCCGGCGGCAATGCCGAGGGCCTCCCCCACGGCTTCGGCGGTGGAGTGGGTGACCTGGAATCCGGGTGCGCCGGTGTAGCAGTTGGCGCCGCCCGAGTTGAGCACCACGGCCTCAACGATGCCGTCGGACATCACCTGTTCGCTCCACAGCACGGGGTTGGCTTTGCAACGGTTGGAGGTGAACACGCTGGCGGCAAACTTGTGCGGGCCGGTGTTCTGCACCAGGGCAAGGTCGGGCTTGCCGGAAGTCTTGAGGCCGCAGGTTACTCCGGCGGCGATGAATCCTTTGGGTGCGGTAACGCTCATGGCTCAAACTTACAGGTTGGCCCAATAGTGCCCGTGGAGCGAGTAGAAAACCACGTCGTCGCCTTCGACCTCGTAAACCATTCGGTGTTGCATCGAGACGCGTCGAGACCACAGTTTGCCGTTTGTGTGCTTCAGACGTTCGGGCTCGCCAATTCCTTCATAGGGCGACCGCAGAGTCGCGACAATCAGGCGATGCAACTTCTTGAGTTGTTTGACGTCGGCTTCAATCCACGTGCCCAGATCACGAACCGCCTTGGGCATGAGAACTAGCCTCATTCGATGGGTTTCAGAGTCTCAGGATCGAACTCAATTCCGGGCTCACCGTTCATGTGATCGAGGATTGATTGCTGAAGCGGAATCGAATTTACGGGATCGGTAAAGAGATAGAGCGTCTCAACGATTGAGCTCCAGTGCTTCTCGCCGATGAGCACACCCGTGCCATGCTTCGACGTGATGTGGACGGCCAGGTCGTCGTCTTCGTTCACCTGCTCCAGGAGCGCAAAAAGGGTGCGGCGCGCTTCGCTGGCCGTTAGTGCTCGGGCTGTGCTGTTCATGTCCATCTCCTCGTCACTTGTACGAGAAATGGTACCACTCAGATCTAGGGTCATGCCAGCAATTTTCGCGGTCGCCAACGAACGCAATTACCGACTCGGCGAACCGGTGGACGGTCACCAACGAATGCCGGCGTGCAGGAAAAGAAGCGACCTAAGGCGCCACGCCGTTCACGCTCAAGCCCATGCCCTCGGGCAGGCCCAGCGCGATGTTGGCCGACTGGATGGCCGCGCCCGCGGTGCCCTTCACGAGGTTGTCGAGGGCGCTCACCACGATCACGCGGCCCACTCGCTCATCAATGGCCAAGCCAATGAGGCAGGTGTTGGCGCCGGTGGTGTCACCCGACCGCGGGAACTGCCCCGCGGGCAACACCTGCACGAACGACTCGTTGGCGTAGGCGGTCTCCCAGGCGGCGCGCACCTGCGCGGCCGTTACGCCTGGCTTGAGCCGTGCCGTGCTGGTGGCGAGGATGCCCCGCGCCATGGGAACCAAAACCGGCGTCATCGAGACGGAAACTTCGCCAGCCGAGTCGCCGGTTGAGCCCGCCATCGCCTTGCGCAGGTTCTGCAAAATCTCTGGCGTGTGCCGGTGCACGCCGCCCACGGCATACGGATTCGCCGAACCCATCAGCTCACTGCCCAGCAGGTCAACCCGGGCGGCCTTGCCGGCTCCCGACGGGCCCACGGCCAGCACACTCACGATGTCGGTGGGCTCGATGATGCCTGCGGCAATTCCCGGAGCCAGCGCCAGAGAGACGGCGGATGCGTTGCAGCCCGGAGCGGCGATCCGCTTGACTCCGGCAAGCGCATCCCGCTGCTTGGCTGGCTTGCCCGTCGCGATCCCGGCGACGTCGGTTGAGCCTGTCGAAACCAAGAGCTCAGGAATGCCATACGCCCACGCCCCCGCGTGGTCGCCACCATAGAAGGCGTCCCAGTCGGCTTTGCTTTCGAGCCGGTGGTCGGCGCCGCAGTCGATCACGAGCACATCGGCGGGAAGTTGCGCCGCAATCGCACCTGACGCGCCGTGCGGCAGTGCCAGGAACACCACGTCGTGGCCAGCCAGGTTCTCGGCCGTGGTCTCAACCAACCGCATGTGCGCAAAGTCGCGCAGGTGCGGGTGAACCTCACCCAGGAGAGCGCCGGCGTTGCTGTGCGCGGTGACAGTTGTCACCTCGAACTCGGGGTGGCCCGCCAGCAGGCGCAACACTTCGCCGCCCGCGTATCCGCTGGCTCCGGCGATGGCGACTGAGAAGGTCATGGGATAAGGGTATCGCGAGCCTCGTTTACGGCTCACCTAATCCTGCGTCTCCAAGTCCATTCGTCACCGGTACCGGATTACAGACCCTTTGGCTTGTAGTCCTTCATCCAAGATGGCGAAACTGTCGGACCCGTGTAGTGGTTTTTTTCGTCGAAGTAACCACCGAAGTTATCCAAGAACTCAACTCGCGCAG
>CAIVOR010000338.1 GCA_903907615.1 uncultured Microbacteriaceae bacterium
GATGACGATGATGATGACGATGATGACGATGATGATGACGATGATGACGACGACATCGACGAACATGACCTCTCGCCGTTAGACGCGCACGATCATCTCAACGAGGAAGACCTCGTTGACGACGACCTGCACATCATCGATGACGACGCCGACGACCTCGACGCAAGCGAATCTTTCGGTGGATCTTTCGACGACTCCGCGGAGGACGGTCGCCGCGACTTCTAAGAGTCGCCGCTACTTCTCGCCGAGTCGATCCACCACGTACTCGATGCACGCCACGAGGGCGCGCACATCGTCGGGGTCAATTGCGGTGAACGTGGCCACGCGCAACTGGTTGCGACCCAACTTTCGGTAGGGCTCGGTGTCGACGACGCCATTGGCACGAAGCACCGCGGCGATTGCGGCGGCATCGATGCTGTCATCGAAGTCGATGGTGACAACAACCTGCGAACGGTGGTCGGGGTTGGTCACGAACGGCGTGGCGTAGTCAACCCGCTCGGCCCACTCGTAGAGCACGCCGGACGACTCGCGGGTGCGCGCATCGCACCAGGCCAGACCGCCCTGAGCGTTCATCCAGTCGATTTGGTTCTCCATCATGACGAGCGTTCCCACGGCGGGGGTGTTGAGTGTCTGCTCGAGACGGGAGTTGTCCACGACGTTCTTGAGGCTCAGGAACTCGGGGATGTAACGGTCGCTGGCCGCGATGCGTTCGATGCGTTCGATGGCGGCGGGCGACACCAGCGCGAACCAGAGGCCTCCGTCGGAAGCGAAGTTCTTTTGCGGCGCAAAGTAGTAGGCGTCAATCTCGCGCGCGTCGATCAGGGCACCACCGGCGGCACTCGTGGCGTCGATCACGGTGAGGGCTTCGGGTGCGTTTGCGCGGATGACAGGGGCCATGACCCCAGTTGACGTTTCGTTGTGCGGCCAGGCGTACACATCGACACCGGCGACAATCTCAACCTCGCTGCGCGATCCCCCCGGAGCTTCTTTCACCACGGGTGCCTCGAGCCACGGCGCCGCAGCAGCAGCGGCGAACTTGCCACCGAATTCACCAAACACGAGGTTCTCACTGCGCTTCTCGATGAGGGAGAACGCGGCGGCGTCCCAGAATGCTGTTGAGCCGCCGTTGGCGAGCAAGACCTCGTAGCCGTCGGGCAACGAAAAGAGATCCGACAGTCCGCGTCGCACGCGACCCACGAGGTTCTTGACGGGTGCTTGACGGTGGGACGTGCCCAGCAGTGCCGCGCCCGGTCCGGCCAGTGCGGCCACCTGTTCGGGGCGAACCTTCGACGGTCCGCAGCCAAATCGGCCGTCGCGGGGGAGCAGGTCTTGGGGAATGGTGATGTCGGCCATGTGCTCAAGTCTAGAAGCGCGCGCGGGTGCCTCTGGCGCTTAACATGGGTGCAGCGCAGTTTGCGTTGTCGTTTTCGCACCACCGACAGGAATTAGCGGTTCATGGCAGACCTCATCGACACAACGGAGATGTACCTGCGCACCATCCTCGAGCTTGAGGAGGAGGGCCTGGTGCCCATCCGCGCGCGCATCTCGGAGCGACTCGGCCACTCGGGTCCCACCGTGTCGCAGACGGTCGCCCGCATGGAACGTGACGGTCTCGTGGCGATTGCCGACGACCGACTCCTCGTGCTCACCGAGGCGGGTCGACGCGACGCCATCTCGGTCATGCGCAAGCACCGTTTGGCGGAGCGACTGCTGGCCGACGTGATCGGACTCGAGTGGGAGTTTGTGCACGAAGAAGCGTGCCGGTGGGAACACGTGATGAGCGAGCAGGTGGAACGTCGCATCCTGGCGCTTCTGGGAAATCCCCACGAGTCTCCCTACGGAAACCCCATCCCCGGTCTGGAGGAGCTCGGCTCCCCGCCCTCGCGTGAGTTTTCGGACGGCGTGATCTCTCTCGCCGATGCCGTTGAGGCGGGACGCGGTCGGGCCGCGGGCATGCTCAAGCGATTGGGTGAGCCAATCCAATCGGATGCCAAACTTCTGCGTGCCATGCGCGACGCGGGCCTGGTGCCCGGGGCCAACATCGTGGCCAGCATGGAGGGGAAGAACGTCACCCTCTCTCCGGCGGACGACGGTGGCGTTGTCGTGACCTCCCGGGACGCCCTGCTGCATCTGTTCATCATTCGGTAAGGAATAAATCGGCGTTTCGGTTGACAGTACGGACTGTCACAGGCTTATCGTGGGCTCAGGCATTCCTCGTTGGGGAGTGCGGTGGAGGAGTCATGTCAGCACACAGAGCCATCCGGGCCACGGATGTTTCTGCGCGCATTCCACGCGGAATACGACACGACTTTTGCGGGCTCATATCCACGCGCCGGATGCGTGTGGGTCAACTCGCACGGGCAACGCAGGGCATCGTCAATTCGACGGTGCCTTTTTGTTTGCCCACGCCCCCACTCACGAGGTTGCCTCTCGTTGTTCGCCGCCTACATGCCATGTAGGCCAGATCAAAAGGAACCGCCAATGCGCACGCTCGTTCTCAACGCTGGATATGAACCCTTGGCCGTCGTCTCGTTTCGCCGGGCACTCGTGCTCGTGATGAACAACAAAGCAACGGTGATTAAGGCCGATGCCGATAATCCGGTCACGTCGATGAGCGGCGAGTTTGAGCGGCCGAGCGTGATCATCTTGAGCCGATATGTGCGCGTGCCGTACGTGCGCCGGGTCCCGCTCACGCGACGCGGCGTCCTTCGTCGGGATGCTCAGCACTGCGCCTACTGCGGACGTTCGGCAAACACCATCGACCACGTGGTGCCCAAATCGCGCGGCGGAGAAGACTCCTGGGAGAACCTTGTGGCGTGCTGTTTCCGCTGCAACAACGTCAAGGGCGATCGCACCCTGGCGCAACTGGGCTGGAACCTGCGCTTCACGCCGCGCATGCCCTCGGGACCAGCGTGGCTCGCCCTCGGCCTCGACCGGCACCAACCGGCGTGGGACGACTACCTCGCGCCGGCGGCCTAACAGTCGGTTCCCCCGACTGAGACCCGTGAGTGCGGGAGCACTCACCGTAGACTTATCCCACCAGCGCCTCTGTAGCTCAATGGAAGAGCAGTTCCGTCCTAAGGAAAGGGTTGGGGGTTCGAGTCCCTCCAGGGGCACTCATCGCACGCTGAGCCATCACGCAACGAAACCCCAGGAGTAGCGCCATGAAGTTCGTAGACCTGTCGATGCCGCTTGACGACGTGATCCCCGTGGACCCTGAGTTCCTGCGTCCCAAGATCGAGTACATGGACCACATCGGTGGACTCAAGGGCATGTTTGACCAGTTTGGAATTCTGCCCGAGCAGTTGCTCGACGGTCAGGGCCAGGCGGCCGAGCGCGTCAACATGACCACGCACTCGGGCACGCATGTCGATGCCCCCTGGCACTATCACCCCACCATGAACGGCGGCGAACGTGCGTGGACCATCGATGAGGTTCCGCTCGACTGGTTCTTCCGGCCCGGCGTGAAGTTGGACATGCGTCACCTGCCCAGCGGTCACCTCGTGATGCCCGAAGACATCGACGCGGCGCTCGCCGCCATTGACTACACGCTGAAGCCCTTCGACATCGTCTTGATGAACACGGTGGCCGCTGCCGCCTATGGCCGCGATGATTTCGTTGACTCGGGCATCGGTTTTGGCCGCAAAGCCACACTTCATCTGACCGATCAGGGTATTCGCGTCGTCGGCACGGATGCCTGGGGCTGGGATCTGCCGGTCAAAGACAACCGCAAACTCTTCGAAGCGACCGGCGACCCCTCGGTGGTGTGGGAGGGTCACAAGGCCGGCGCCGAGGTGGCCTACTGCCAGATTGAAAAGCTGCAGCACCTCGACGAACTGCCACCCACCGGATTCACGGTGGCCTGCTTTCCCGCCAAGGTGCGCGGTGCCTCGGCAGGCTGGACGCGCGCCGTTGCGATTTTTGAGGACGAGTAGCTCGTGGACTCAGGACCAAGGATTATCGCCTAAATCGTGTCGCCATCCAGGGCGAGCCTGAGTTGCTGCACGAGGCCGGGGATGTCGTTTTCGACTGTCGCGCTAATGAGGGTCATGTCAATCGAGATGTAGCCGTGAGCAATCCGGTTGCGTGTGGAACGCATCACATACCAGTCGTCGCCAAAAGTCTGCACCCTAAACGCCTCGCTAGTCGCTGCCAGAGCGTCGAGCGCGGCAGCCAACCTCAGGCACACCGCATCGGCGACTGTTGTATCGCTGAGGTCACCTCGCCCGAGATGTTCGATGAGGATGGCTAGGTGCGTGAGTGC
>CAIVOR010000339.1 GCA_903907615.1 uncultured Microbacteriaceae bacterium
GCCCGTCATCGAGAACTCGAACATGTTCGCCCAGGGCACCCGCGAGGCAGCGACCCCACGGAGCACGGTTGCCACCAGTTGGAAGAGGAAGCCCAGCCACGTCATCGCCATGGCGATGCGCGCGAGGCGGCCTCGGCCCCTGGCTTGTGTCGCCGCATCGGGCTTCACGCGGGTCAGCGTGGCGATGCTGCCCTCACCGGTGGCCTGCACAATGCTGTCCGATGCGGCTGCTGCGTTGGCCTCTCGTCCGGCGCCGCGGGCCAAATCGAACGTGAACAGGACGAAGGCGATCGCATAAATGGCCATTGCCGAATACAGCGATAACACGGAGAACTGCGAGAGGGTGTCAGTCACGAACTAATCCTAAGTCGCTCCCGTGAGCGGTCGCGATGCGGGTCAGTGCGGTCGACAGGGTGGGGTCGTCGCCTCGGGCCAGCGCGGCATACTCAACCACGGTCCCTCCGGAACCCTTGCGAGCGCTAATCCACACGCGACGACGGGGAATAAAGAGCGACGTGAGAAGTCCGGCCACGGCCGCGAGCGCGAACACCAGGACCCAGCCCTGCGTGGGATCGCGGTGAACATCGAGTGACGCAAACCGCTTGACGGAATCCAGGGAGACGCTTCCCATGCCGTTGGGCAGTTGTGCGGTCTCTCCCGGGCGCAGTTCGAGCGACGGAAGGTCGGTCTTCGTTCCGGTCAGTTTGGTGAGTTTCGACGTGTCGAGTGCGTAGACCGATCGGGGCACCCCGTCATTGAGACCGAGGTCTCCGACGTACACGTTGAAGGTCACGAGGGGATCGAGCAGGTCGGGATACATCGAGAAGAACGCCCCCGAATGTCCCGCGCTCACGGTGGGGTAGAAGAATCCGATCAGGCCCACCTGCTGGCTGAGGCCGTCGGGGAGTTTCACCACGCCGACCGACGTGAGGTTGCGATCCTGGGGCAGGAACGGAACCGTCTCCTGATAAACCACGTTCCCGGCCGGATCGCGCACGGTAACCGCGGGGGCGTATCCATTACCGAGCAAATAGACGTCTGCGCCGCCGATGCGCAGTGGCTCATTAACCTTGATCACCTGCTGAATGGGCTCGCTGCCGCGCACCTCGGTGGTGACGTCGGCCGTGTAGTCGATGGGCTGGCCGACCGCATTAAGGTTGCGTTCCTCATAGCGGGTCGTGAATTTGTCGAGGGTGATCGAAAAGGGAGTGAGGTCTGTGGCGGAAAAGAACCTGCCGGGGCTGAAGGTGTCGTAGGAAATCAGGCTGTTGGTAAAGGCCTGGCCCTCAACGACCACGCGTTGACCGGTGAAGCCGAAACCGCCGCCGAAGCCCACCGAAATGAGAACCCCCACCAAGGCAACATGGAAAACAAGGTTTCCTGTCTCTCGCAGGTATCCCCGCTCCGCCGACACCGTGAGGCGATCTGACGTGTCGTAGCGACGAACGCGATACCGATCCCGGCGCAGCACACGCTCGGCGGCGGCAATAACCTCTGCTGGCACAGTCCCGGGCATGCTCGCCGACAGGTGAGCCGGGAGGCGGTTCAGGTTCTGCGGAGTAGCTGGCGGCGCGCCGCGCAACGCATCCCAGTGGTGTTTGGCGCGGGGAATCACACAGCCCACCAGTGAGATAAACAGCAGTATGTAAATGGCCGAGAACCATGCCGAGGTGTACACATCAAACATTTGGAAGCGATCCAGCCACGGCGCGAGGTCAGGGTTGTCGGCAAAATACTGCGTGACGCCGTTGGGGTCTGAGCTGCGCTGCGGAACAATCGAGCCCGGAATCGCGGCAATGGCGAGCAACAACAACAGGATGAGCGCCGTGCGCATGCTGGTGATCTGGCGCCACGCCCACCGCAGCCAGCCGACGAACCCGAGACGAACGCCCCGCAC
>CAIVOR010000340.1 GCA_903907615.1 uncultured Microbacteriaceae bacterium
GCCCCCGATGAAGTATGGAGTGAGATTCTTGCCGCTGTCCCCGCGCCCCTCTTCCAAGACCTCTTTCCCGCACAGTTCCACCATGGGCTCCGAATTACGGGAGACCTCGAGAGTTTCTACTGCTACTACGCGGCCGTCCGGCGAACAACCGACCTGATGCGTCAGGTTAACAACGAAGCCTCCCGGGCTGCCTGAGGCGAGAGAGAGATAACGACCATGGCTAAAATTTCGCCGATTCACGGAGGTTACGTTTACCTCGACATTCAGGGCACCGAGTATCGCGTCTACTACGAGGAGGCTGGCGAGGGTATCCCGCTCGTCATCATGCACACGGCGGGAACCGATGGGCGCCTCTACCGCCACATCCTAGAAGACAGCGACATCACGTCGAACTTCCGCGTCCTCGTTCCCGACCTGCCGTTTCACGGAAAGTCTGTCCCCCCCACGTCTCGCGAATGGTGGAGCGAAGAGTACAAACTCACCCTCGACTTTCTCTTCGAGTTCATGCTCAAGTTCAACGAGGCCTTCGAGCTCAATCGCCCGGTGTACATGGGCGCCTCAATGGGCGGGCACCTCGCGGCCGACTTAGCTATTAGTCACCCCGATAAGTTCCGTGCTGTCATCGGCCTCGAAGCCGGGCTCGCCACCGAGAATTCAGCGCCGCCCGAGCTCCGCACCTACTTTGGTCACCCCCGAATGACCAACGAGACCAAAGTGGCCATGATGTACACCTTCATGGCACCCATGAGCCCCGAAGCACTCAAGCGTGAAGTGGCCTTCATCTATGGGCAAGGGTCGCATCGCGTGTTCGAGGGCGATCTGAATTACTACGGCGGTGAACACGACGTCAGCGCCTCGGCCAAAACCATCAACACCAAACAAATCGCCGTGTACCTCCTGGGTGGCGACTATGACTGGTCGGGATCGCCGAAAGTGGTCAAGGCCCTGCACGATGAGGTTCCCGGGTCGACCTACACCCTCATGGAAGGTCTCGGTCACTTCCCCATGTCGGAGAATCCGGAGCTGTTCAAGTCGTACATCATGCCGGTCTTTGCGGACATATTGAGCCGGCTGACAGACGAAGACATCGCCAAGCAAGCCTAGGGATTGTGCGTCTCGAACCGCGAGATTGCATTCGTGAGACTATGACGACTTCGAAGGTGACACCATGAGCCAGGGCGTATTCCGGTATCCGAGCGTGGGGGCAATGTGGTCTGGCCCGGGAAGTATGTCACGGCTTGGTGAGGTGCTCGACGTATGTGGGGCGCGTCGCGCCCTCCTTATTCTGACTCCCTCTGCCGGTCGCGACGCCGCCCTCGTTTCACGCCTCACCGAATGGTCTGGCCAGCGAATTGTTGCGGTCTTCGATGCCGTGGAGCCGCACACCCCCTACGGCGTCGCGCTGGCCGCAGCGCAAGCCGCACGCGAGGCCGACGCCGATTGTGTGGTGAGCCTCGGCGGTGGAAGCACTATTGACACGGCCCGACTGGTCTCTTTGTGTCTGGGGGAAAACATCTCGACTGAGGACACGCTCTACGAGTACCGGGCCCAGCGGTCGGATCACGGGCCGATTTTTCCGGCGGCGGCGGCCCGAACCATTCCGCACATTGCGATCCCCACCACACTGTCGTCCGCTGAGTTTGGGGATGGCGGTGCGCTAAAGAATCCCACCACGGGAAACAAGGACCTGTTCGCCGGACCTCCGATGGCTGCCGCCGCCGTCATCCTGGATAGCGACGCCGCCGTGGCAACACCGGCCGCAGCGTGGGTCATGACGGGAATGCGAACACTCGATCACGCCATCGAAACTGTGTTGTCGGACCAGTCGTCGCTGTTCAGCGACAGTCTGAGCTGTGCGGCCATCACTACCCTCGTGCGCGTGCTGCCAGCGACGTTGACACATCCCACCGACTCGGCCCTCCGGGGTGACGCTCAACTGGCATCGTGGCAGTCGTATTTTGGTGTGAGCAACGGCACCCTGGGTCTCTCCCACGCGATTGGTCATCAACTCGGAGCCCGGCTCGGTCTGGCTCACGGCCTGTCGTCGTGCATCACGATGCCGACGGTGGCCCGGTTCTTGGCGCCGCGAACGGGTGAAAAAATCCGGCCAATCCTGCGAGCGTGCGGTATCGACGACTCTGAAATCTCAACCGAAAACCTCGGAAATGCCCTCGCTGAATTCCTGACCACCGTCATCTCTGGTCTGGGTCTGCCGCTGACCCTCGGTGACGCAGGAATTGTTATGAGTGAGAGTGACGTCGCTGCGATCGTCGATGGCA
>CAIVOR010000341.1 GCA_903907615.1 uncultured Microbacteriaceae bacterium
CCCCTGGGTGCACCCGGCCTTTTTCGGTTCGTGGTTTCCCTTCCCTGATAACCGGGGCCTCGATTGGGAGAAGTTCGGCACAGCCGACTACCTCTACGTTTCTCACCGCCACCGTGATCACTTCGACCCCAAGCTGCTCACACAGGTCGTCCCCACCGACATCACCGTGCTCTTGCCCGAGTACCCCACGGACGATCTCGAAAACGACCTGCGGGCCCTCGGGTACAACAACATTCTCTACACCAAGGCCGGCGAGGTCATCGAGCGAAACGGCCTCCGGATTCTCGTCACGCCCATGCGCGCGCCGAGCGATGGGCCGGTGGGCGATTCGTCGTTGTCGCTCGACGACGGTACCGCCGTCATCCTCGACCAGAATGATGCGCATCCGCTCGACATTGACGCACTGCTCGGGTTTGGCAAGGTCGACGCCTACTTCACTCAGTTCTCGGGAGCGATCTGGTGGCCCATGGCCTACGACCTGACGATCGAGGAGAAGCAGCACTTTGCGCAGCTCAAGCGCGAGGCCCAGACCAAGCGCGCGCAGTTTTACATCAACAAGATTGACGCGCCTCACGTCTTTCCCATGGCGGGACCGCCCATGTTCCTCGACGACGACCTCTTTGCCTTCAACGGGCAGGGGAAGAACGGTGAATCCATCTTCACTGATCAGGTGGAATTCATCGATGTCCTGAAGGAGTCACACCCCGAGACCGCGGGTCACGTCTTCCTGCCGGGCACGGTGGTCGACATCAGCAATGGCAATGTCACGGTAACCAACGAACTCTTTACGGATGCCGAAATCGCCGACATGTTCGCGAACAAATGGGCGTACTTCGAAAACCAGCGGGCCACACGACAAGCGGAATTGGTTGCCGAAAAGGTGAGCCGCGCGTCCGTGCCCGCCGACCTTTTTGAGCAGATCAAGGCCTGGTGGGAACCGCTGATGAAGCGTGCCCCCATCCTGTGTGACGGCATTGGGGCCCTCGTCCGCTTCACGATCGGCGAGGATGACCTCGTCGCCGACTTCCCCAAGGGTGAGGTGCGTCGCTACAACGACGAAGCGTGCCGCTACTGGTTCACGATTCCGGCCGACCTCGTGGCCACGAACCTGCGCGATCACGAGATTGATTGGTCAAACTCCATTTTTCTTTCGGTGCGCTTCACGGCGGGACGCATCGGCAAGTTCAACGAGTACCTCTACACGTTCATGAAGTGCCTCTCGGAGCAGCGCATCGACTACGTGGAGAACTGGTACTCCGAGCAGTCCGACACGGGCGAAGACATCCGCATCGATGACTGGCTGGTCCAGCGTCGCTGCCCGCACCTTCGCGCCGACCTGAGCAAAGCTGGCACCATCGAAAACGGCGTGCTCACCTGCAGCCTGCACGACTGGAAGTTCGATCTGGCCACGGGGCGTTGCCTCACCAGTCAGGGCCACGAGATTCGAGCGAGCAAGATCTAGTTCGCGCGGCGAGCAACTTGCCAACCAGATGAACGGTGTGTTCCCGATTAGCCCACAGGGACGGTGATGTTCTTGCTGCTCGAGAGATCGAGCGGACGGAGCTCCACCAGTCGAGTTCCGGAACTCACCGCGCCGAGCCCCGACGTGACGGTGTTGCACGTTGACGTGATGCCCGTGATCACGGGAACCGCGCGCACCAGTACATAGCGGGAGGAAGTGAGCGCGCTCGTTGCGCTCACCCGCACACCGGCGAGGGTCGTGCCGACGTTCGCGCGAGCGCCGGACACAACCGGTGTTGCCGATCGATCTCCGGAGATGCCGGTGCTGTTGACCAGCGAGTCGGTCGTGCCGACGTTGGCCACGTCGAAACTGAGCACGGGTGAGCCGGCGACGACGCCGATACCCGATCCGAGGGCGGCACCCGATGGTGCCTGGTAAAGGCAGACCATCGTTTGCGCCGGTCCGGCAACGGAGAGCCCGGGCAGGTCCACGGAGCTGGCGCGCGGATCAACGGGGATGACGGAAGGGGCCGTGAGGCTGGCCGTCTCCGGCACCAGGAGCACGGGTGACGTGAGATTGGCGGTGGGCGACGCCCCGGCCGAGTCGGCAGGACGAATCGCCGTGTTGTCGAGGCCATTGTCGACGGTCCAGCGGTAGCACCGACCCCCGGTGAGACTGAGACTTCCGGCGCCCCCTGATTCCCACTGCCACACCGTTCCGCACGTGGAATCGGTCAGGGTGGTGTACTCGCGGGCGACGGTCGCCTCGGTGGAAATCGTGAGATTACTCTCCACATTCGCGGCCACGGTGATGGTGGCCCCATTCGACGCCTGGGTAAGTGCGTAGCGAATGTAGACCACTCCCGAACCGCCGTTAGCGGCCTCGCCGTTTCCGCCACCGCCACCGCCACCGGTCCCGGCTGTACCCGCAGTGGAGGCCGCAGAGGTCATCGATCCGCCACCGCCACCACCGGCGCCTCCGGTCGAAACGGGTGCGGCGCCGTTAGCACCGGTTCCCTTGCTGGCACCGGATCCGCCGCCGCCGCCGCCGAATGCTTCGGTGGTGCCGGAGGTCTGCCAGCGCGTGCCGTCTCCACCGTTCTGGGGGAAGTTCGTTGTTGCTCCGTTCCACACGCCACGACCGCCGTTGGCACCGTTGGTCCGCTGCGTGCCGCCCGAAGCCGTTCCCCCCGTGCCACCCACATTGCCCGTGCCGTTGCCCGCACAGTGGGTGCCGTTCCACGAGCAGTCCTTGCCGCCGCCGCCGGCATTCGCCGTCAGCGTGTTGGAGTTGTAGGTCACCACAGAGTTGTGCCCGGCACTTCCCGCCCGAGAGCCAGACGTTCCCTTGGCGCCTCCGGCCCCAACCGTGATGGATGCCGACTGACCGCTGACGGCCTGCCACGCCGATTGAAGAACCGTGGCGCCACCGCCACCACCACCGCCCGCGTCAAAGCCGCCGCCACCGCCGCCACCAACGACGAGTGCTTCGAATTGTGTGACTCCGGTGGGCGGCGACCACGTGCACGTTCCATCACCCGAGGCAGGCGCCATGAACTTAGCGATGCGGTACCCGTCGGACGTCGATTGCGAGTACGTGCCCGAACTGCAGGATCCATCGTTGGTGGCGCTCGACGGCGCCTCAGCGCTGGCTGTGTTGATCGTCCACGACACCTTCGTGGCGCATTCGTTCGAGCGCACGGTGTACGAGAACGTCTGGTCCACCGTGCGGTTCGTGGGCGATGTGCTGTCGGTAAGTCGCAGGGTAAACGTGCCGGTTCCGGTGGTGGTTGCCGTTCCCGTCAGCAGTCCGCTCGAGCTGAGCGACAATCCTGCGGGCAGAGAGCCGGATTGGGTGCTGAACCTGAAGGGTTGCACGCCCTCGTCACCCTGCATCTGAATGCTCTGGGCCACGCCACTCTGAACGCACAGCGTTGCGGGCGTCACCCACACGGGGTCGGGGATATCGCGAATCGACGACACCGACGTCGACCAGATGTCGGTGTTCATGGTTCCGCCACCGGTACCGGCGACAAAGCCAAATTTGAACGACTGTGCGTCGCGCAGCGTTTGCGGGAGAGCGAAGGTAGCTGCGGCGCTGATGCCCGTCCAGTTCGTGGTGCCGGCGCTGGCAATGTAGACCTTGCCCGTTCCGTTGGTGCGGGAGCCGCTGGTGTCGGCCGTATCGATGGTGACGCGCACGGAGGCGCCCGTCGCGCTGAAGATGCCACTGGAGGCAATGTCGACGCCGATGTTGCGCGACGATGCGGTGCGGTCGTTGTCGGTGCCCACTCGGCAAAAGCCGGCCTGACGTGACGTGGTCTGGGGTCCGCGCACAATCAAGGAGCGGCGCGCGTATTGAGTGGTGCTTTGGCTGGGATCACCACTGCAGCTGGATCCACCGTAGGGCTGCTGATAAAAGTTTCCGTAGGCGTCGAAGCCGATGCCCAGCAGTGCCCCGCTGAGCCCGTTGACGGGACTTGCCGTATTGAGCGGCGAGTATCCCAGGGAGCCGCCGGGTGAGCCGAGTGATGTCGAGCCCGTGTCCGTATTCGACCCGTCCTTGAGATAAAAGACGAAGCCGTCTGCTTGGCAGCTGTTTCCCGAGTTGGCCCCACCGGTCGAGGTGGCGTTGTAGTTGTCGGCCGGGTTTGCCGGGCAACCGTTACCGCCCGATCCGCTGACGGCCAGGTTGAAAGAGATGTCGAGACCCGATGAGGTGGTCTGCGCCACGTCGTATAGTGCGTAGCCGGTAGCCGAGGTCACCGCGGTAGAGGTGAGTCGGAGTCGGTCCACGTCGGAGTCGGCATCCGGCCCATCAACCATGGCGGGCAGGCTGTTCGAGGTACTCGCCGCGTTACCTGACACGCTCCAGTTGTTGGAGGTGGCTTGGGCAATGCCGTTTGTGGGGCCCGTGAATGCGGCGACCACAATCTGCGTGACACCGGTGGCTTGCGTAACCCCGAGGGCAACGACGGTCGACACCACTAACGAGAGGGCAACCGTCGTGCTGACGCCGATGCGCCCCGTCCGCGTGCGCAAAAAGGTGGGGAGTCGGGCGCCCGCTGCCCGTGATGAGACGTGACTCGCGCGGCGTAGCTGACGCGAGGAACGACTCATGTGTAACAATGTAATATATTTCTGCGCGAGAGGCGCATCGCCTCGACAGCAGCATTTTCCTGGGAAAGGTGGGCACTCGAATGACCGAGCCTGCCGACACCCTTCCCCTCGAGGCCTACTTCTCCGGCACCGAAGCGCCCATCAACCCGCGGCAACCGGCAAAGAATCGCACACGGCGACGCATTCTCGTGGCGCTCCTCGCCGTGTGCTTCATTCCCGCCGTGAATTCAGCGATGGCAGCGGATATCGCCCTGTCGCCCGCCGACATTGAATTTGGCCAGGGATCTTCTGCCGTCGCCTCCTGTGACAACTCGGTCCAGATCGCCGTCAACAGTTCCTTCAGCAGCGCAAACAACTACTTCGGCCTCTCGAGTCTCGTCCTCTCGGCCCTCGACACGCACGCGTGCCTCAGCAAGACCGTCACGGTTCGCGCGTTCAACGGATCGACCGAACTCAATCTCACGGGCGGAACCGACAAGTTCCTCCGCTTTACCGTGACGCAGGATCAGGGGTCGTCGGCCACGCGAACCCTTACGGTGAGCGGCTCTGTTAACGCCGCCGATGTCACCAAGGTCACCGTTGAGACGACCGGATAAGTACACCGCCGACACGCCGTCACAATTCATTTGACATCGCTAAATTTAACTGTCTAGAATCGTGACGTACCGCTAAAGCACTTTCAGCGCGGCTGGTGCGTCTTGCATCTTTTACAAGCCCAAACACAACAAACCAAAAGAAAGGGTCCATGAACATGGCCAAGAAATCTGTCTACGTCGAGCAGGTTCACGCTCGCGAAGAAAAGGGTCGTAAGAAGTGGCCCCTCGTTGTCGCAGGTGTTGCGGTTCTTGCCGTAGCCGGTGGCATTGGGTCGACCTTCGCGGCGAACATCACTCTGAACAGTGGCAACGACGTTGAGTTTGCCCAGGGCACTCAGGTGGTCAGCGCCTGTGACGCCACGATCACGACTTCGCTCACGAGCCAGGTCATCTCTGGAACCTTCTACGTCGACCAAATCAAGATTGACGATCTCAACACCACGGACTGCGCCGGTAAGAACCTCGTCGTTCGCCTTGCTAACGGGTCGGACGCGCTCCTCACGCTCGGTGCAGACAGTGACCTCGTCTCCATCGACCTCGACACCCTGGTTGCTGATGGCAACCTTGAACTCGCCGCTGCATATGTCACTTATGCATCCGGATCCGGTCAGATTTCGATTACGCCCAACACCGACGTTCTCGCTTCGAACGTTGCCAAGGTTCTCATCGAGACCAACTAGTAACTGACTCCCCATTCCGCATGGAATATCGGGTTCTCAAACCACGCGAGTCCGGCACATCGAGTGCCGGACTCGTTGGTTTGCTTACGCCCGATCCTGACGCTGCAGCCAAGGCCGACGGCCACGTGCTGATCATGGTGCGTCAGCCGCGTTTGGGCGTGGACGCGTTCCACGTCCATGCCGGACGCGTCGAACGAGTATTTGCGCCAGAAGAGTTCGTTTCTCTCCCACAAATGCAACGGCCCTCTGTGGCGTCACCGGCAGCTCGACGGTGGCGATTTGCCGGCG
>CAIVOR010000342.1 GCA_903907615.1 uncultured Microbacteriaceae bacterium
ATCAGAATGATGTTCGACGCATCGATACTGCCCGTGGTGGTGAAGTCGCCGATGAGCCACTTCAGGTGACCACCGACAAAGACCCACGTGAGGAAGCCGAGGGTGGCGCCGAGCGACATGATGTTGAACAGGAAGGCCTTGAGGGGCAACAACACGCTGCCGGTGAAGAGGAATAGCAGAATCAGGGTCGCGGCAAAAACCCACAGGATCAGCCACGGCAACTTTGCCGTGATGGCGTCGAGTGAATCCGTGTAGTCGGCGGCGATGCCACCCACCTGAACGGTGAAGGGCTCATCGAGGGAGCGGATGTCCTGGGTGACCGCAATTCCATCGTTACTGCGGGCTTCCACGTCGTGAACGGCGACGATGCGCTGCTGGTCTCCCGAGACGTAGTCGGCGAATGCGGTTGCTGCGCGGGGGTCCGTTTGGCCATCGACGGTGATGCCTGCGACGGACTGCACGCGGGTGATGTGATCGAGTTTGCTGAGATCGGTGGCGTAGTCGGCCGCCTGCTGGGCGGAGGCTCCCGTGAGAATGATTTCGACCGGCTTCGATTCTTGCCCGTCGAAACGATCGCGCACGATTTCACTCGAGATGGCAATCGGATCTGTGGCGGGCAGGATTCGTTCATCGACCAGACCAAACTTGACTCCCGCGCCGAGGCTCATGAGAGCGCCGAGACCAATCGCCGTCACGACGAGCACGGGAACAGACCAACGCATCACCCACCGGGAGACGGTGCTCCAGGCGCCGGTGTCTTTGGGGGCCAAATTGCCACGAAGCACCTTCAGCTTGTTCACGCGATCACCCAGTAGCGCGAGCATGGCGGGCAGGGCGACGAGCGCACCGAACACGGCAACCACAACCACGCCCACGCCCGCATAGGCAAACGATCGCAAGAAGTACTGAGGGAAGATCACCATGGATGCCAGCACGACGGCCACGGTGAGCCCCGAGAAGAAGACGGTGCGTCCGGCGGTTTCCATGGTCTTGGCCGCTGCGTCTTTTACCTCGAGTCCGCGCGCCCGCTCTTCGCGGAAGCGGTTGACAATTAACAGGGCGTAATCGATGCCGAGACCCAGCCCGAGCGCCGTGATGAGGTTGGCGGAGAAGATGGATACGTCGGTGAAGCGCGTGGCCAACCAAACGAAGAAGAAACCGCCCAGGATGGCCGAGCCGCCAACGAGAAGCGGAAGCCCGGCCGAGACGACAGAACCGAAAACGAAGAGCAGAAGCACAATGCTCAGCGGGATGGCGATGCTCTCGGAGATGGCGATGTCGTGGCTGATGCCAAGGTTCAACGCGTTGGCCATGGCGCGGATGCCGGTGTAGTGCAGTTGCACGCCCTCAAACTCCGAGCCGGCGGCCTCTTCGATGAGCGAGGTCTCGGCCGCGGGTGTCACGGCGGCGTCGTACTTGATCAGGAAGTAAGCCGCCTTGCCGTCGGTGCTCCTAAGCGTGGGGGGATTTCCGAGCGAGAAATAGCTGCTGACTTCCCGAACGCCCTCGAGGTTGGTGAGTTTTGCGGTGAAGCGGTCGGCTGTCGCGAGCGACTCTACGGAGTCCACCGAGGTCGGGAAATCGGCAATGATGGCCAGGTCGACGGGGTCGTTTCCAAAGGTATCTTGGAGGGTCGTGTAGACCTTGCCCGATTCCGAGTCCGGATCGCTGTATCCCGAGGACTGAAGGCTGGAGAAAGCCTGCAATCCCATCACGCCTGCTCCGGCGATGAGTGCCACGAAAATGAGCAAGGAAACAAGAGGCTTGGC
>CAIVOR010000343.1 GCA_903907615.1 uncultured Microbacteriaceae bacterium
GATTCGCTCTCGCTGTCGCGCTACATTCTGGCCCTGCCGCGACTGCGCGAACTGGTGGGCCCAACTCCTCTGGTGACGTGTGTCAACCGTCTTCGGCAGAGTGCCGCGGGGCTCGCCCCGGAGGCATCTGTGCGCGAGACACTGCAGCGGTTTGCCGGGATAGACGACGCGCTGTGTGTGAGTGACGATCCGGACCTGCTCGATCGAGCTCTCGTCGCGGGCACGCCGCCCACGTGGGTCACTCAACGCGGAAGATATGCGTCATCCGTTCGCGCCCTCTACGAACGTGCCTCAGAGCAGTGGGCCGCACGCGTCGAGGCGGGCGCCTAAGGGCGCACGGTGTGCGCCGCCACGAAGGCGAGCGACTCGGTGAGCGATGTCTGCGCGGCATCGAGATTGAGTCGGAACTGATACTCGTGCGGCAGGGCTGGCGTGTAGTCCTCGGGCCAAAAGAGTGTTGTCACGTCAACACCGAGTTGCTGCAGTTTGGCCGCGAACGGCTTCGAGTTTCCGGCGGTCAACGGATCGGCGTTACCACCGGTGATGTAAGCCGGCGGGAAGTCCTTCGTGGCGAAGTTGATCGTCGACATCTGTGTCATGGCGGCGTTGGTCTCACTGATCTGTTCGCCCGTGTAGGCCCAAATCGTGATTCCGTCGCCCCACCCGATCAGCCCCTTGCCACCCTCGAAGGTGCTGAGGTCATAAACGCCACAGTTGAGAATGAGTCCGCGAATCTGGTCGGGCGCGAGGGCCGGAGTGAAGCTCATCTCGGCTGCGTAGGCCGGGTTCGTGGTGAGTGCGGCCACTTGGCTCGTCAACTGCGCGCCCGCTGAGTCACCGGCCAAGAAGAGGTTGTTTGTATCGATGTTGTACTCGGCCGCGTGCGCGACCAGAAAGGCCAGAGCATCGTTGATTTCGTACACGGCCTCGGGGTATGTCGTCTCCGGTCCGTAACCGTAGTTGAGCCCCACCACGGTGTAGCCCTTCGAGGCCAGCAGTTGGTAATAGGCCGTGTTGTTGTCTTTAGAGCCCGAAATCCACGCACCGCCGTGAGTCCAGACGATGGTGGGCAGGGGCGCCGTGGTTCCATCGGGCCAGTACACATCCAGCTGGGCGCTGGGCGATCCCTCGCGGTAATCAACGTTGAACGTGGAGGTCACGTTATCGGGGGCAAAGGGCGCCATAATCTTCGTCACTTTTGCCGCGCCATTGGTAAACACCGCACGTACGATCATGGCGCCGGGCCACGGCGAAACCTGAAATGCCACGATGGTTCCGATCAGGAGGGCACCGATAACCCCGAGAATCCACCACACCACGCGGTGCCGACGGCGAACTCGGGGGCTGCGAGCGATTTTCTCCATGATGGCTAAGCCTAGGCTAGAGCCATGTCGACTTTCACAGAGATTATGTCGTCGCAGGGCGTGGGTACGGAACGCGACGTCGACTGGCTGCACCTTCTGCTGGGCGACCTGCAACTTCTGGCCGACCTATCGTTCGCTGACGCCATCCTGTGGGTGCCCGCAACGGACACGAGCTTCGTCGCAGCCTCGCACGCACGCCCCGCCGGCGTTGCCACACTCTTCTATCGCGACTTTGTGGGACAGACGATAAAGGCCGAGTGGCGGGCTCAGGTCACGGAGGCCTACGAGGCCGGCGTGATTGTCGACTCCACCGCCCCGGCGTGGTTCGAGGAGGTGCCCACGCGCGTACGCACGGTTCCCGTTGTGCGCCCGGTGCCCGAGGGGTCCGACGAGATTCAGCAGGGCCCCATCGCCGTGGTGTCACTGCACACCAACCTGTCCCAAATGCGTCAGCCCTCCCGTCAGGAGAAGACGTTCAACGAGTGTGCCGACGACCTGTTCCGCATGATGTCGACCGGTCATTTTCCCGACATCGATCAGGCCCCTGCTCCCCGCCGAGGCGCCCCGCGCGCATCGGACGGGCTTTTGCGCATGGACGTGGATGGCGTAGTGAACTTTGCCAGCCCCAACGCACTGTCAGCGTTCAGCCGCATCGGTTATCGCGAAGAGCTCGAGGGGGAGTTGCTTGCGGATGTTGTTTCCCAGGTTCTCGCGGGCAAACTGGATGTGGACGAGTCCCTTCCCGTTGTCGTGACGGGTCGCGCACCGTGGCGAGCAGACATCGAGAACCGTGGGGTGACCGTGTCCTTGCGCACCATCCCGCTCGAAATCGGTGACGAGCGAACCGGCGCGATCGTGCTGTGCCGTGACGTGACCGAGATGCGCCACCAAGAACGCGAACTGATGACAAAGGATGCCACGATTCGTGAGATTCACCATCGGGTGAAGAACAACCTGCAGACCGTCGC
>CAIVOR010000344.1 GCA_903907615.1 uncultured Microbacteriaceae bacterium
CAGTCTGAATGTTCATGATGCCGTGCGCATTGAGCGTTGCTGCCGCCGTAATCAGGATTGAACCAGCCACCACGACGGTCGCCAGCATGCCCGCGGCAACGTCGCCGCGCATGGCGCGCATGTGCCCGCGATCGGCGCCCTCCACCCCCTCAGCGTTGCGCGCCTCAACCTCCTCGGCCGACTGCCAAAAGAACAGGTACGGCGAAATCGTGGTGCCCGCCATGGCAATCAGAAGCGCGATGTCGGCCTTTGCCCACAGGAAGTGGGGGACGACGGCGTTGACGCTCACTACTCCCCACGGCACCTGCACGACAAACAAAACGGCCACGTAGGCGACCAGCGAGAGACACAACCACCGCAGGATCTTTGCGTAACGGTGATACGGAATGAATATTTCGAGGAACAGGATGAGTACGGCAAAGCCCACCACACCCAACATCTGGGGAATGGGAAGAAGAAGGTTGAGCGCCGCTGCCATGCTCGCGAGGTCAGCCGCAATGTTGACGGTGTTGGCGACGGCCACGAGGAGCACCGAAATATAGAGCACCGGACGAGGCAAGCGGGTTCGAATGATGCCCGCGAGTCCTTGCCCGGTAACAATTGCCAGTCGCGCGCACGCTTCTTGCATGGCGAAAGCGAAGGGAAGGAGCATGACGACTCCCCAGACCAGTCGGAAGCCCGTCGCCGCGCCGATTTGGGAGTAGGTGGCAATCCCCGACGGATCGTCGTCGGCCGCGCCGCTAACGATGCCGGGTCCGAGCCGGGAGAGATATCCCTTGCCCCGCACCCGCTTGCGCGAGGGATGGTGTTCCATATCGCTAGATTAGGCGCATGGCATCATCACGCACACGCTGGTTCGGTCTGCTCTTCGTCAGCCTCGGAATTTCACTGATCATCGTTGACTCCACGATTGTCAATGTCTCCATTCCGTCGATCATCGATGACCTCGGTATCTCGAGCACCCAGGTGCAGTGGGTGCAGGAGTCGTACACGCTTGTCTTCGCCGCTCTGCTCTTGGTTTACGGCGCCCTCGCGGATCGTTTTGGTCGCCGGCTCACACTCGTGTTGGGCCTCATCGTCTTTGGCATCGCTTCTGTCTTGGCGGCGTTTGCCCCCACGGGCGACCTGCTGATTTTCTCGCGGGTACTGCAGGGCCTGGGTGGCGCCATGGTGCTGCCGACCACGCTGTCGCTCGTCAACGCTAACTTCCAGGGCAAAGAGCGTGGCATCGCGTTTGCCGTGTGGGGATCGACCATCGGTGGAATGGTGGCCGTGGGCCCGCTCCTCGGTGGCTGGCTGACCACCGACTTCTCGTGGCGCTGGGCGTTCGGCATCAACATCCCCCTCGTGGTGATCATCGTCATTGGTGCGCTCCTCACCATCCCCGAGTCCAAAGAGGCCGTTGCGCGACGCATCGACTGGCTCAGTGCGTTCTTCTCGGTCATCGCGATGGCCGCTCTCGTGTTCGGCCTCATCGAGGGACGAACGTACGGCTGGTGGTTGGTCAACAAGCCCTTCGCGATTGGCGACTGGACGTGGCCGTTCGAGGTCTCGGTTATTCCGTTCCTCTTCCTGATTTTTGCACTCGCCACCTTCGCGTTCATCGCCTATGGTCGAGCTCGCGAAAAGGCCGGCAAGTCGACGCTCATCAACTTCTCGCTATTCCGCATCTCGTCGTTCACGAACGGCAACGTGGCTGCGGCCGTCATCTCCATGGGCGAGTTCGGCATCATCCTGTCGCTCCCCCTGTGGCTGCAATTCGTCATTGGCTACAACGCCCTGCAAACCGGTCTCATCTTGCTGGCGTTGGCGATCGGTGCGTTTGTGGCGAGTGGTATTGCGGGCGGGTTGAACGGACGCGTGACCCCGGTGACCATGGTTCGGCTCGGTATCGTGCTCGAAATCATTGGTGTCGCAGGTCTCGGCTTCTCCATCAATGCCAATAGTTCATGGCTCACCATCACGCCGTGGTTGTTTTCCTACGGCCTCGGTGTCGGTCTCGCCACCGCACAGCTGACCAACGTCATTCTGCTCGACGTGCCCGTGGCGCAGTCGGGGCAGGCGTCGGGTACGCAGAGTACTTCACGCCAGCTGGGTTCCGCGCTCGGTATCGCCGTGCTCGGTACCATTCTGTTTGCGTCAATTCAGGGCGTGCTCACCGCGTCGCTGACCGAAGAGAAGCTTCCGGCCGCTCAGGTGGAGCAGATTGTGGCCGCCGTCGTCGATTCGTCGGGAGCCGCCATCCAGGGTCTTGAGCAAGACCCGGCAACAATCCCCATTGCCGACAAGGCAAAGGATGCCTTCTCGACAGCAACCAGCGTGAGCGCCTACTCGGCAGCGGGCTTCTTGGCCTTGGGCTTCGTGGCCACGCTTTCCTTGGGTGGGAAGCGTCGCGAGGGATCAGCAAAGTAGGCTCGCGCCTCATCCTGTCGGTCTGCCTCTTCGCCTGACGCGATGGGGGCGCGGAGGTGCTCGGGACCGTACCCAAACGCATCCACGAGGTCCTGGGCGTGCGGTCGCAGACGCGCAATCAGGCGATCGATGTATGCCGTGACGGCCATCGCGCGATGAGACGATAACCGCGACGACATGAGGAACCAGGCGGCGTGCTTTTCAATGAGGCCGAAACCAAAGAGGTCACGCAACCAGGTGAGCACGATGTGCGTATCCGGATCGTGGACCTTGTCGAGTGCGGCAGTAAAGGCCTCCCACTGCAACAGCTCGCCGTGAGCGATGGCTGCCTCGATGAGCGCACTTTGGTGCTCGTTGAAGGCTGCGGCCACACGGCCCTCTTTCTTGGCCTGCCGCAGTGAGGCGGCAATCGACATCACCATCTGCTCGACACGCTCGGTGAGGAGTGCCCGCTGCATGTCCGACTGTCGCAGGTTCTCCACGGAGCGCGATGTGGCACCCAGGTCAACGACCGTCTGGCCGAGACGCTGCAGCCCCGAGCTGGTAAGCGTGCGATCGACCGCGTTTTCGAGAGCAAGCTTGGCGAGTGCGGCGGGGCCGGCCTCACGGAACGTGTCGCTGACATCGTTGAGGAGTCGCTTGGCCACCAGTTGCAGCAGCACGTTGTTGTCACCCTCAAAGGTCACATAGATATCCAGGTCGGCGCGAAGACCCACCAGGCGATTCTCGGCCAAGAAGCCCTGGCCACCGCAGGCCTCGCGCGCTTCCTGAAGAGTGTCGAGCGCATTCCACGTCGACAGCGGCTTGAGTGCGGCTGCGAGGGTCTCCAGGTCTTGGCGGGCGTCGTCGGTGTCTTCCTCGCCGCTAAAGACCGCGTGGAACTTCTGCAACAGAAGTTCGTGCGCGAAAGCCTGCGCGTAGGCGGTGGCGATGCGCGGAATGAGGCGGCGCTGGTGGCGCTGGTAGTCGAGCAAGACGGTTTCTTCGCCCGAGTCACCGGCAAACTGTCGGCGCTGATTTCCGTAGGTGACGGCAATCTGAAGTCCCATTTTGGCCGCGTTGATGGCGGCGCCGTCGAGGGATACCCGACCCTGCACGAGCGTGCCGAGCATGGTGAAAAAGCGACGGCCGGGGCTGGCAATGGGTGACGAGTACGTTCCGTCTTCGGCCACGTCGCCGCAGCGGTTCAGCAGGTTGGTGCGGGGAACGCGCACGTGGTCAAAGTGGAGTCGGCCGTTGTCGATGCCGTTGAGTCCGCCCTTGAGTCCGTCGTCCTCTCCGCCGATGCCGGGGAGGAAGGCGCCCTTCGGGGTTCTTACCGGTACAAAGAAGGCGTGCACGCCGTAGTTGACATCGTTGGTGATGAGTTGGGCGAACACCACAGCAGCCTGTCCGTGGAGTGCGGCGTTACCGAGGTAGTCCTTCCACGCGGCCCGGAAGGGCGTATTGATAACAAACTCCTGAGTCGCCGGGTCATACTCGGCGGTCGTTCCAATTGCCGCAACGTCCGAGCCGTGCCCGGTTTCGGTCATGGCATAGATTCCCGGAAGCTTGAGCGACATCGCATCAGCCAGCCACCGTTTGTGGTGCTCGGCCGTACCGAGGTGCATGATTGCCGCGCCGAAGAGTCCCCACTGCACGCCGCTCTTGATCTGCATGGAGGGGTCGGCCGCGACAAGTTCCTCAAACGCCGCCAAGTTTCCCCCGTGATCGGCAAGGCCGCCGAACTCGGCCGGGAAGGCAAGTTTCACTTGCCCGTTCTTGACGAGGAGCTTGAGTTGCCCCAGCACGCGCTCCCGGTGTTCGTCTTTGCTCAACCCGAGAACGCCCTGCATATCTGGGTTGGCGGCGAGTGCTCGAGAAGCGAGGCGGATGTCGGCCCAGCGGCCGAGGAGCTGCCGGCCGAGAGTTGCCACATCGACGTGAGGCGTGACGCCACCGACAACGTCAGCGGCGGGTACGGCTTTTCTTTTGATCTGGACCATGGTTCATCCTTCTCGCGTCGGGAGCGAGCGCCGTCGGGCACGTCGCTCCACTTAAGCCTAGGCTGAATCTCATGCTCTCAGTAGTGCTCGGTTTTGTCGGTGCCATTGTCTTGGGAGCAACCGATTTTTTCGGCGGCCTCGGTTCGAAATATGTGGGATCACTCCGGGTGACGTGGCTGTCCATGATGGTTGGATTTATCGGCTTCGTCGGCTACTTCTTGGCCACCGGGGGTAATTGGGCCCGTGAAGCCGAGGGTCTCACACTTCTGCTGGGCGGACTTTCCGGTCTCGTTCTCGCGTTGGCCCTCATCTTTCTTTATGCGAGCCTCGCCATTGGCCCCATGAGCATCCTGTCGCCGCTCGGCGCTCTCGTCGCGGCCCTCGTTCCCGTGCTCTGGGACTTTGCGAGCGGCACGCAACTGTCGCTCGTTGACTACATTGCGCTGGTTATTGCGCTCGTCGCGGTCGTACTGATTGCCATCGTTCGCGAGGAGAAAACTCGGCGACCAAGTATCCG
>CAIVOR010000345.1 GCA_903907615.1 uncultured Microbacteriaceae bacterium
CGTGGGGCCCATGTCGCGCAGCTGTTCGGCACGCAGTCGCGTGAGGAACGCGTACTCACCGAAGTTTCCCGCCCAGCTGAGTCCGCCGTAGCTGGGCACGGGCTCGTCGAAGAGCGGGAACTTTTCCGAGTGCCAGTGGAATCGACCGGATTCGACAACAACACCGCCGAGGGTCGTACCGTGCCCTCCCAAAAACTTGGTGGCCGAGTGCGTGACCACGTCGGCACCCCACTCGATGGGGCGGCACAGGTAGGGAGTGGCGACGGTCGAGTCGATGATGAGCGGGATGTGGTGCGCGTGAGCTACATCCGCCAGACCCTCGAGGTCAGCGACCTCACCGGACGGGTTCGACACCGTCTCGGCAAAGATGGCCTTCGTTTTGTCGGTGATGGCCGCGTCAAAATCTTTGGGGTCAGACGAGTTGACGAAGGTCGTCTCCACGCCGAACCGGCGCAACGTCACGTCGAGTTGAGTAACCGTGCCGCCGTAGAGGCTCGCCGCGGAAACGATGTGGTCCCCATGTCCCAGGATTGACGCGAAGGTGATGTACTGCGCCGACATGCCGCTGGCGGTGGCGACGGCGCCAATGCCACCCTCGAGGCTGGCCACACGCTCCTCGAACGAGGCCACCGTGGGGTTGCCGAGACGCGAGTAGATGTTGCCATACTTTTGCAGGGCAAATCGGGCCGCGGCATCGTCGGTGTCGTCAAAAACAAACGACGTTGACTGGTAAATGGGCAGTGCCCGCGCTCCGTGAACTCCGTCGGGAATGTTTCCCGCGTGAATCGAACGGGTCTTGAAGCCATATTCGCGATCTGCCATGCCGACAAGTCTACGGTCGGCGGCGCGGCCGCGCGGCGTGGGTTGTCACGCCGAGTAACAGGCGGCAGGCCTAGATCCAGGTCGGCATCCACATGTGCATCTGCCAGTAGGTCAGCGGAATCTGCATACCGGTCCAGATGGGATAGAAGAAAATGCTGAGCAGGATGGCGGCGATGCCGAAAACGGCAACCGTGCGGATGCCGTTGATGCGCCGGTAATCGGGCTCGCTGCGCTTGCCCAGAATGAGCCACATCACGTAGCCCAGGCTGAGAATCATGAACGGCTCGTAGACGATGCCGTAGAACTGGAACACCGTGCGGTTGAGGTACATCAGCCATGGCACGTAACCGGCGAGCATGCCCATGAGGATGAACGCGGGCTGCCACGTGCGATAACGGATGACGTAGTAGACGAGGTAGAAAACCGCCGCCGTCCCGGCCCACCAGATGAGGGGGTTGGGCAGACCGGAGATCGCCTCGGAACAGGTCTCCCAGCCGCAACCCTTTTCTCCCGCGACGGTGCCCACGTAGTACATGCTCGTGGGGCGAATCATGAACAACCACGTCAGGGGATTGGCCTGATAAGGATGAGGGGTCGACATGCCCACATGAAAGTTGTAGATCTCGCCGTGAAAGCGGGCGAGCGATTGGAACCACGTGGGTACCCACGAGAAGAGTCCGGTCCACCGCTCGTCGGGATGATTGTCAATCCACATTCGTTCATAGCCGTTGGTGCTGGTGATCCAGCCCAGCCAGGTGCTGAGGTACGCCACGAAGGCGAGCGGCACGGTCTGCAGGAAGGTCACGGGTGCGGTGCGTAACAGCGCCGAGGACGCCCACAGGGTGACGCCGGCTC
>CAIVOR010000346.1 GCA_903907615.1 uncultured Microbacteriaceae bacterium
AGCCCTGCGACGCACGCACATTGATGACGTGGCCAGTTGGTTGTTTCCGCGGCTGAGGGGAACTTTGGCCGACTACGAACGCACTCTCAAACAGCGCAACACGCTCTTGAAGTCATTGCGCGCCCATAGCCGCGCGACTGTAGACACAGGCACCTTGGATGTGTGGGACGAGAACGTGGTCAGGTTGGGCGCTGAAATCTTCGCCGCACGCACCGCGACGGTCACGCTTCTCGCGCCCTACGTCACAAGCCGATATCGCAGCATTGCCGGCGCGGAGCACGATCCCGAAATGCACATCGCCTCGTCGGTCGAGAGTGTTGACCAAGACCCCGAAGATTACGCGCGGCTCTTCGCTGAGCAGCTAGGGCTTAATCGGGCGGCCGACGTGGAGCGCGGACAAACTTCCGTGGGTCCCCATCGCGACGACATCACTTTCACGCTAAATGGACTGCCCGCTAAGGGTTATGCCAGCCACGGAGAAACCTGGTCTTTCGTCTTGGCTCTCCGGCTTGCTGAGCTGGACGTGAAGCGACGCGAAGGCCCAACGGGTGACCCCATTGTTATTTTGGACGATGTTTTCGCGGAGCTCGACGCCAAGAGGCGCGAATTGCTCTCACACAGCCTGCAGGGCGTGGAGCAAGTTCTTGTCACCGCCGCGGTTCGCGACGACGTACCGTCGTCAATGTCTGCTCACCTGACCATGATTAGTAGTGGGTCGATAGTTTCGGAGGGGGAGGAGTAGCGATGGCGCGGGATACTGCAGACGCCTCGTCCGCATCCGGTGAACTCTTCGACCGACTGCGGTCCCGGATGACACTGTCGGCGGACACTCGCAAGCGACGCGCGCGCCGCACAGCCGAATCCGCGAGCGAACCCTTTGGTGGCGGCCGGGACCCCCGGGGGCTCGGAGCGATTGTCGGCGAACTCACGACCGACCTCGGGTGGACGCCCTTCCTGACCGAATCAGATCTCCTGAGTGGCTGGCCTGAAATCGTCGGGCCGGATATTGCCGCACGCACGGCACCGCAGGGACTATCCGAAGGAACGCTGTTGGTGCTGTGCGAATCTACGGCCTGGGCGACCCAATTGAGATTGCTTTCCCCAGAGATCTTGACGCGTCTCGTGACAGCATTTCCGGACGCGCGAGTAACCGCGCTCAGTTTTCGCGGACCCGATCAACCGTCCTGGAAACACGGCATTCGATCCGTACCCGGCCGCGGCCCCCGCGACACCTTCGGGTAGACCTCAGAAGGCCGCTGTGCGGTGGCAGGGGGAACGCGCGGGGGTGCCCACGTCCCGGCAATTCACAGCCCGATTGGGTAGAATTTACCTAGGATTTAAACCGGTTTGGGAGTGCGTGACGTAGATGGCAACGGAGTCAAAAAAGTCCTCATCAGAGGGTGAATACGGAGCCAGCGACATTCAGGTTCTCGAAGGCCTGGAGGCCGTTCGCAAACGCCCCGGAATGTACATCGGCTCCACGGGTCCCCGAGGTCTGCACCACCTCGTTTATGAGGTTGTCGACAACTCCGTGGACGAGGCCTTGGCGGGATACTGCACCGACATCCAAATCTTTATGCAGGCCGACGGGTCCATCCGCGTGGTGGATAACGGCCGCGGGATTCCGGTTGACGAGCATCCCGTCGAAAAGAAGTCGGCGGTTGAGGTTGTTCTCACGGTCTTGCACGCGGGTGGCAAGTTCGGCG
>CAIVOR010000347.1 GCA_903907615.1 uncultured Microbacteriaceae bacterium
CTGGTGCCAGAGAAACTCTTGCTCGAGGCTGTGGCCCAGCTGGAACAGCGCGGCTTCGTCGCCCGGACCCGCAATCAGTTGCACGCCCACGGGCATGCCGTCGCGGTCAATGCCTACGGGGAAGGACGCCGCCGGAAGACCCGAGAGGTTTGCCGCAATGGTGAAGGTGGCCGTGCGTCGCTCCAGGATACGCTCGCCGGCTGGGTCTTCGTTGGCCTCGGCATAGACCTTGCCGAGCGGTGGCACGGTGGTCGCCATGGTCGGGGTAAGCAACACATCAAACTGGTCACCCCACTGCGCCACCACTCTGCGGGCCTGCGTCTGAATGTCGATCTCGAGAGCCACGTAATCGACTGACGTGAAAGTGCGAGCCTGGTCGAGGCGGTACTGGATGAAGAGATCGCAGAGCGACGGGTCCGTGATGTCGGAGTTCGCTAAGTAGGCGCTCATCACCTGTCCCACGAAGGCACCAATGGTGGGCGGATCAAAGAGGTAGGCATCCACGGTGCTGACATGGTGGCCCAGGGACTCGAGGTGCCGCGCCGCAAGGTCGGCCACACCAACACAGTCGTCGTCAACATCAACGCCAACATTGGCCAGCGACAAGACGCCGATGCGCAGACCCGATTCTGCGGGGTGAAGCTCCTGAACAAAGGGCCGGATGGGACGTTGCGTGGCAAACCAGCCGGTGCGGTCGCCCGGCGCGAGAACATCCAGGATGGCGGCCGTGTCCGCCACTGTGCGCGTCCGCACCCCGTCAGTTGAGGCGAAGAACCAGTGCCCAAAGTCGGAGGGCACCCGGGCGCGACTCGGCTTGAACCCCACAAGACCGTTCATGGATGCGGGAACGCGGATGGAGCCGCCCCCATCGGAGGCGTGGGCTGCCGTGAAAATGCCGGCCGCAACGGCGGAACCGGCACCACCCGACGAGCCGCCCGCGGACCGCTCGCTGTTCCACGGATTGCTCGTGGCGCCATAACGAGAGTTGACGGTGTCGGTCAGGGTGACGAATTCGGGGGTGTTTGTGCGGCCCACGAACGAGAATCCCGCGTTGCGAAAGAGGCTCACGACGAGTTCATCTTTCTGCGCTGGAGCATCATAGATGGCGCGCGAACCCATGGTGTTGGGCTGACCCACCGCGTTGACGAAATCCTTGAGCGGCAGGGGAACTCCCTCAAAGGCGCGCACGTCGTCACCCGAAGAAATCCGCTGCTCAGATTCCCGCGCGGATTCCATGGCAAGATCGCGGTCGAGCCAAATCACGGCGTTGAGCGCCGGATTCCGGGCGTCAATGCGCTCGAGCGTGAGTTCCATCACCTCAACGGGCGAGATTTTGAGTTCTCGAATGGCACGGGCGAGCTCGACGGCCGAACCGTCGAGCGGTGAACCGGCCTCGCTCACGCGCTGTTCACGACTTCAAAGATGTGGATTTCGGTGGCGTCCGGCTTGCTGTCGGCCTGTCCCACAAAGACGGCCTGCGTCATCCAGTTGTAGTCGGGGTGCGCGACGCGAAAATGGGGACGCGTCATGAAGTACTCGATCTCGAGGGTTCCCGGTTTCGCGTAACGGGTGAGTCCGGTGTTGAGGATGTCGATGACCACACCGTTGTTGAGCTGGATCTGATAGCGGGCCTCAACCTCGAGAACGTCTTTGCCACTGCGCATGGTGGCCCAGTCGCCTCCGCCGTGGAGCACTTTGCCCTCGAACCCCTCGCCGCGAACCTGGCCGCCGGTGATGGGGATGAAGTAGAGGGTGCCGCTGCCGCTGGCGCCGACCTCC
>CAIVOR010000348.1 GCA_903907615.1 uncultured Microbacteriaceae bacterium
GTCATGGCCCATCTCCCACTGGAAGTGGCTCAGCAACTACCCCGAGACTTTCGCACTGGTCCCGGCTCCCGAGCCGCTCACCCCGGACACGAATACCACGCCCACGGTGGCGCCCCGCCAGTAATCGTGGTCGCCGAACCCACACTCACGTTCGAGCGCGAACTTTTTTCGGGCGGCGCGCGACTCATTATCGGCATGGATGAAGTCGGCCGCGGGGCCTTGGCGGGCCCGGTGGCCGTGGGAGTGTGCGCGATCAGTTCGTCGGATGAGTTTCCCGAAGGTTTGCGCGACTCCAAGCTTCTGTCGGCCAAGCGGCGCGAGGTGCTCGAGCCGTTGGTGCGCGTCTGGGGTGCGTGCGCCGTTGGCGATGCGTCGGCACAAGAGATCGATGAGCTGGGCATCACGCGCTGTCTCGGACTCGCGGGTCACCGGGCGCTCGTCGCCCTGCACGAGCTCGGCGTGCCCGTGGGAGACGCCGTTGTGTTGCTCGACGGAAAGCACGACTGGCTCACGCCGGTGTTGAACTCGCCGCTTCCCGTGGTCACCCGTATCAAGGCCGACCAGGACTGCGGCGTGGTGGCGGGGGCATCCGTCGTGGCCAAGGTGTGGCGTGACGACCTGATGGTGTCGCTCGCTGCCGAACATCCCGAATTCGGCTGGGACGGCAACAAGGGTTATGGCGCCGCGGTGCACATGAGCGCGATCGCCACCCACGGACCGACCGTGTGGCATCGCCGGACGTGGTTGCACAACAGCCCGCCGAGCGATTCGGCAGCCGCGCCTGACAACATCGCCCTGCCCCAAAGTCCTCGCGCGACGTAGGATGTAACCAAATGGAAGAAGACTTTGACGACTACGAGCGTGAGGCCGAGCTGGCCCTCTATCGGGAGTACCGCGATGTGGCGGGACAGTTCAAGTACGTCGTCGAGACCGAACGTCGTTTTTACCTGGCTAACGAGGTAAACCTCGAGCGCAAAGATACCGAGACCGACTTCTACTTCGAGATCGTGATGACCGACGTGTGGGTGTGGGACATCTACCGCTCGGATCGCTTCGTCAAGAACGTTCGCGTCATGACGTTCAAAGACGTCAACGTTGAGGAGCTCTCGCTCAAAGAGTTCGAACTGCCCAAGGAACTCGCGCTCGACGAATAGCCGTCCTGCGTGAGCGGGTGGTCGGCGTACGCGCCAACATCTGGCGTGCCGCCTGTCCTGCACCCTCCTGATCTTCTGCCGAAGTTCACTGGGGTCACCTCCTGGGGTCGATCAGTCTTCGCCTCCCGTCATGCTCGGGCGTGGAGGCGACATGCAGCGAAACTCGGCACACCACTCATCGCGAACACAGTTGGGCAAACGCGGCGAGGACATCGCGTGTGAGTACCTCGTGTCGTGCGGGTACGAGATTATCGAGCGCAATTGGCGTTGCCCCACGGGCGAAATAGACATCGTTGCCCGTCACGCGAACACGCTGGTCGTGGTCGAGGTCAAGGCGCGATCATCCGTTGCGGCCGGGCATCCGTTTGAAGCCATCACGGCGCTCAAGTACGCCCGGTTGCGGGCACTCGCCGGGTACTGGTGTGCGGAGCATGACGCGTCGTTTGCGAACCTGCGCATAGACGGCATCGCGGTGCTTATTCCTGGCGACCGACCCGCAACGGTCGAACATCTCACCGGAGTCTGGCGATGAGCCTCGGCTTCGCGCGATCGCTGGCTCTCGTGGGGCTCAGCGGAATTCCCGTGGACATCGAAGTGGATGCGCGCGCGGGACTCCCCGGCATGTCGCTCATTGGTTTGGCGGATCGGGCGTTGGGCGAGGCGGCGGAACGGGTGCGGTCGGCACTGGCGAATTCTGGAGTCGATCTTCCGGCCCGCAAACTCACCATCAATCTGTCGCCCGCCGCGCTCCCCAAGCAGGGTTCGGCATTCGACCTGGCTATCGCGGTCGCCATCCTCGTCGCCTTAGGCATCGTTCCGGCCGCGGGAGTCGAGGGCGCGGTGCTTTTGGGTGAACTCGCCCTCGACGGACGATTGCGCCCCACCGCGGGAATTCTGCCCGCCACCTTGGCCGCTCGCGACACCGGCGCGCGGACCGTGGTGGTGCCGTCGGCTAATGCGGATGAGGCACGCCTTGTCGACGGCCTGCGCGTGGTGGGAGTGTCGTCGCTGAGGGAGGCCGCGATTCACGCCGGGGCCGCCATCGAACCCACACCCGTGGATCCTCTCGTGGTCACGATGCCGGCGTTGCCGGATGAAGCACAGACGACTCCGCGCGACCTTGCGGATGTCCTCGGACAGCCCGATGCTGTCGACGCGCTCGTGACGGCCGCTGCCGGCGGGCACCATCTGTTTTTGCTTGGTCCGCCGGGCGCGGGCAAGACGATGTTGGCGCAACGATTGCCGGGCATCCTGCCCCCGCTCTCTCACGAAGAAGCAACGCAGGTGGCGTGCGTTCGGTCGCTCACCCAACTCAGCCCCTTGAGCTCGATTGACACGGCGCCCCCCTTTGAGGCGCCCCATCACACGGCAACCGCCGCCGCCATGGTGGGTGGCGGGGGTGTGGTGATTCGCCCCGGAGCGGTCACCCGGGCGAGTGGCGGAGTGCTCTTTCTGGACGAGGCGCCCGAGTTTCACGCCGCCGTTCTCGACTGTCTCCGGGAGCCGCTCGAAACCGGCTCCGTCAACATCCTACGGTCGACAACTCGAGCCACCTTTCCTGCCCGATTCCAGCTCGTGTTGGCAGCTAACCCGTGCCCGTGCGGAAACTACGGGGTTCCCCGCAGTGAGTGCTCCTGTCCGCCCATGGCGCGCCGCCGGTATCTGGCCCGTCTGTCCGGGCCCCTCCTCGATCGAGTCGACATCCATCTCAGCGTTGCCAAGGCCACGATTCCCCGGGGGCTGAGCGCAGAGATGCCACGACTCTCTTCGGCGCAGGCTCGCGAACGCGTTGTCGCAGCGCGCACCGCGGCGGCAGAACGATTGCGCGACACCGCGTGGGGCACCAATGCCGAGGTTGATGGTGCCTACCTGCGAAGTCGACACCTCCGACTTCCGCCGGCCGTGACAGGACCCATCGATCGCGGCGTGGAACGTGGCGTCCTGAGTTTGCGCGGCTACGACCGAGTGTTGCGTGTGGCGTGGACTCTCGCCGACCTCGACGGGGCGAGCCAGCCGTCCCTCGATCACGTGGGTCGGGCCCTCTTCCTCAGA
>CAIVOR010000349.1 GCA_903907615.1 uncultured Microbacteriaceae bacterium
GCCCCCGATATACCGTGGTGGTTTATCGCGGTGGCGGCGCCGGTCCTCGGCGTGTTCTGGATGCTTGTGTTGCCGTGGCGCGGACGCGCACGACTCTGGACGTTCCTCATTGCGCTAGCCGCGTCGGCGAGCATGCTGATCTACATCAAGCTGTCCAACTGGTTCACGTATCCGCACATCGGCAGTGTCGGTCTACTGGTGACCGGTGCCGCTATCGCGTTTGGCGTAACGGCCATTTCAACGGGAATCCGAAATCGGCGCGCGCTCTATGCCTCGCTGATTGTCGTCGCCGTGGGCTGCGCCATCTACTTTCCGTTCCTCTACGGATTCTCGTTCTACCTTGAACCGTGGAGCTACGCCGTGTTGGCCGTGGTCACGGTGGCCGCGAGCTTCTTCATCGGTTGGTTTATGGGTAAGCCAGAGCGCGTGCCCGTAGCGCGCACGGCGGCCATCGTGGGCCTGCTGATGGGTTTCCTCATCACGGTCGATCGCATGATGTACGTGTGGGATGACTTCGCCGGATCTGAGCGCGTCAAGGGACGCCCCATTGCCACCATCGGCGCCATGACTCCCGGCCTCGAGGGCACCATGTGGGTTCACATGGTCGACACCTTCACGCACCTCCTGCTGCCCACGATTGCGCTGATTCTCATCTCCTTTGCCGGCTACACGCGCTATTCGCGTGCCAGCCTGCTGGAGGTCATGAATCAGGATTACATTCGCACCGCACGCGCCAAGGGGCTCTCCGAGCGCACCGTGGTGGTTCGACACGGTTTCCGTAACGCGCTCATCCCGATCGCGACCATTGTGGCGTTCGACATCGGCGGAATCATTGGTGGTGCGGTCATCACCGAGCGCGTCTTTGGTTGGACGGGCATGGGAGCTCTCTTCCAATACGGACTCGATCACGTCGATCCCAATCCCGTGATGGCGTTCTTCCTCGTCACGGGGTCGCTCGCCATTCTGTTCAACCTTGTGGCCGACATCGTCTACGCCGGGCTTGACCCGAGAATCAGGCTGTCATGACGCGCGGTACGAGACCTCCGATGCCCGATCCGGCGCCCAGCATCGCTGAGGAAATCAACGAAAACGCCATCGCCCTCAAAGAAATCGAGGGACTGGGTCAAGCACAGATTGTTCGCCGACGTTTCTTCCGCCATCGCGGCGCCATGATTTCGCTCGTCGTGCTCGTCTTCATCGTGCTGCTCGCGTTCACGTCGGTGGGATTTGTCATTGGCGACTGGCAGGTGGGGGGATGGTGGCAGTACAGTTGGGTCACGGCCGTGGACATCGAGAACGGTGGCGCTCCCACGATTGACTTCGCGCGCTTCACCCTGGGCAACCACCCGTTTGGTCAGGACGAAATTGGCCGCGACATTTTTGCCGTCGTGATGCGCGGCGCGCAGCAGTCGCTCATGATCATGGTCATCGTGGGATTCATCGGTACGGTTCTGGGCACAGTGGTCGGGGCGGTGTCGGGTTACTACCGTGGCGGCATCGACGGCACGCTGATGCGTTTCACCGATGTGGTCATCACCATTCCCGTGATTGTGATTGGCGCCGTCCTGGGACGCACCGTGGGTATCGCCGGTGCGCCCGTGCTGGCCCTGATTCTGGGGGCCGTGGTGTGGACCGGCTTGGCGCGTCTCGTTCGCGGAGAGTTCCTGTCACTGCGCGAGCGCGAGTTCGTTGATGCCGCTCGCGTGGCTGGAGCCAGTGACGGTCGCATCATTTTCCGCCACATCCTGCCGAACGCCATGGGCGTCATCATCGTAAACGCCACGCTTCTCATGGCGTCTGCCATCCTGATCGAAACCGGCCTCAGCTTCTTGGGCTACGGCGTCCAGGCTCCCGATACGTCCCTCGGCAAGATTGTCAGCGAGAATCAGGTCGCGTTTGCCACGCGTCCGTGGCTCTTTTGGTGGCCGGGCGTGTTCATCATTGCTATCGCGCTGTGCGTGAACTTCATCGGCGACGGACTTCGCGACGCGTTTGACCCGCGGCAGAAGCGCATGCCCTCGGCTCGGCACATGGCTCGCGCAGTGAAGGCGGAATCATCGTGAGGCGTGAGATGACGCGACTAGGCCGTGGCGATGCCCACCACGGTGAGTACCAGCAGAACCGCCGTAACGGCGAGCGATACGACGTGCCAGCGGGTGGTCACCTGAGCAGCGGGACCTGCGGAGGGATTCTCCAGAGCGTCTTGCCAGCGCCGGCGCACCACAAAGGCCACCGAGCCGCTCTCCGTGTTCGGCGCGTCACCGGGACGAACACTTTCTTGTTGCCGACCTTTGCGCAGGCTGCGGAAGTCGGCGAGGCTCAGGCTCAGGGTCTGGTGACGACCCGGTGCGGGAGCAGCCCACGCGGTAACTTTTCCGGCGGTGGTGGTCACGGCGAGAGCGTATCGCGTCTCGACCGCGGTCAGGCACGTGAAGGGGATCGCCCAGGTGCGACCCACGTTGACCACGATGAGGTGTGTGGAGTCAACAATCACGGCCGGTCGCCAGTACAACAGCCAGGTGCCGTAGCCCACGAAAGTGAGCAGGGGCCCAAAGTGCACCGCGCCGCTCACGTCGGCGGTGTACACAAATCCGCCGACTGCGGTCAGGAGCAGGGCAACCACGACGATCGTAAGGATTCTGCCGAAGGCGGGTCGAAAGACCACTCGGGGCTGTTGCACAAAATCAGCATGGCACACGAGAGAGGCGGTGAGCCGAATGGCGACCGCGCATAAGACGGAGACGGTGATGCAGGTCACCGATCTGTGCGTTGATTTTTGGGTCGATGGTCAGTTGTATCCGGCTGCCACCAATGTGTCCTTCGACGTCGCCCGCGGCGAAACGCTCGCCATCGTTGGCGAGTCGGGTTCGGGAAAGAGCACGAGTGCGATGGCGCTCCTCGGCCTTCTCCCGGACAACTCTCGAATCAGCGGATCGGTCAAGCTCCTCGGAAGGGAAATTCTCGGCCTGCGGTCTCGCGACCTCCGAGAAATTCGCGGCAAGGACATCGCCGTCATCTTCCAGGAGCCCATGACGGCGCTCAATCCCGTGTACACCGTGGGTTTCCAAATCGTTGAGGTTTTGCGCACACACCTGGACCTCACGCCCAGTGAGGCAAAGGCCCGTGCCATTGAGTTGCTGGCCAAGGTCGAGATGCCCAACCCGGCTGCGTCTTTCCGCAAGTTCCCTCACCAGCTCTCGGGCGGTCAGCGGCAGCGGGCCATGATCGCCATGGCCATTTCGTGCGACCCGGTCCTCCTCATCGCTGATGAACCCACCACGGCGCTCGACGTCACGGTTCAGGCCGAAATCCTCGAGTTGTTGCGCTCTCTCCGTGACCGCATCGATTCGGGAATCATCCTGATCACTCACGACATGGGCGTGGTGGCCGACATGGCCGACCGCGTCGTCGTGATGAAGGACGGTGCCACGGTTGAGGTCGGTGACACGCTCGACATCTTCCGCAGTCCGAAGCACCCCTACACCCAAACCCTTCTCGCGGCTGTGCCGAAGCTGCTGACCGCGCAGGATCGCCCCGCCGACCCGTCGCGGGAGGCCAGTGAAACTGAACGCCTGTCCGCGCTGAGTTTCCGCGACGTGGCCATTGAGTACCCCAAGCGTGGCCGAGTTCCCGCCTTCCGTGCCGCTGAGGGCATTTCCTTTGATGTATTCCCGGGCGAGACCGTGGGTCTGGTGGGGGAGTCGGGTTCGGGCAAGACCACGCTCGGTCGGGCCGCCGTGGGCCTGTTGCCCGTCACGGAGGGGTCACTGTCTGTTGTGGGTGTCGACATCACTCGGGCCCGGGGCAAGGGGCTGCGGCCCGTGCGCCGCAAGACGGGAATCGTTTTCCAGGATCCGGGCTCCTCGCTCAATCCGCGGTGGCCGATTGGCGAGAGCATCGGCGAGCCACTCTTTCTGGCGGGCGAGGCGAAGGGGCGCGAACTCGATCGCCGCGTTGAAGAATTGCTCAACCAAGTGGAGCTGCCGATCTCGTATCGAAATCGATACCCGCACGAACTTTCGGGTGGTCAACGACAGCGTGTGGGCATCGCGCGTGCGCTGGCCTTGGCACCCGATCTGCTGGTCGCCGACGAGCCCACGAGTGCACTCGACGTATCGGTTCAGGCCC
>CAIVOR010000350.1 GCA_903907615.1 uncultured Microbacteriaceae bacterium
GGCCGGAGTCGGTGGTGCGCACAATCGCATAGTGGCCCGTGCACACAGCATCAAAGCCCAGAGCCAGGGCCTTCTCCATGAGGGCATCAAACTTGATGCGCTCGTTGCAACGCATGCAGGGGTTGGGCGTGCGGCCCGCCTGATATTCCGCCACGAAGTCGTCGACTACGTCGGCGCGGAAACGCTCACTGAAATCCCACACGTAATAGGGAATGCCGAGCTTGGTGGCGGCACGCTGGGCATCCATCGAGTCTTCGATGGTGCAGCATCCGCGTGCGCCCGTGCGCAGGGTTCCGGGCATGCGGCTCAGCGCGAGGTGCACGCCGACCACGTCGTGACCGGCCTCGACCGCGCGCGCGGCAGCAACGGCGGAATCCACTCCGCCACTCATCGCTGCCAAAACCCGCATGACTCAATCTTAAGCGCTCACGTCGACGAGCTTCGGAACTAGTGTGGGACGAGCACAAGCCTCAAGGAGACAGCCATGATGAAGCGACGCGCGATTCTTGCCGCCGGAGCCACAGGGCTGAGCCTCGTGATCCTCTCAGGTCTGGCAACGCCAGCATTCGCCTGGGTGGGGGGCGCGGGGGATCTCAATGTCACTCAAACCTGGGACGGAGCACATGTCCCAACACTTGACGTTGAAGGCTCCGACAGCATCGAGAATGTGAAGCAAAAGATCCAGGACAAAACTGGCATGAGTGCGGCGAACATGTGCCTGACTTTTGGGGTCGGCTTTGAGCTCGTGCTCCTCCAAGATGGGCGAGTCATCAATGACTACCCCGACATCTACCCCGGTGACGTGATTGAGCTATGGAGGTTCACCGGCGCTGCAGCGTGGTCCATCACCCCCGACGAGCACATTGTCGGCAACACCGTGCACAATGTTCCCGTGACCGATAGCCCCGAGGCTACCCACTTCACTGTCGTTGACGGCGCGCTTCCCGCCGGTGTCACCCTCGATGAGAACACCGGAATTGTCGACGGGACATTCACCTCCGCCGATCCGTTCGATGTGACCATTCGCGTGACCGCACTGTGCGGCGATGCCGACCTCAGGTGGGCCAGTTCCGGAGCGACGGCGCTGCCCGACACCGGGTCCAGCGATACCGCTCTCTTCGGTGGCATCGGGATTGCTGCCTTGCTGGCGATGGTGGGATCGGCGCTCATGCTGATCCGTCGTCGGCAAACGCGAACGAACTAGTTGGCCGTTCGCCCCGCACTCAGGGCGAGTTCGTAAGCCCGCGGGAGGGCTGCCACGAGTGCATCGACATCGGCCTGAATGGTTGTGTGGCCGAGCGTGATGCGGAGCGCACTCGACGCGTCGGCCTCGCTGAGCCCCATCGCCATGAGCACGTGCGAGGGTTGCGCCACACCCGCCTGACACGCGGAACCCGTGGACACCGAGACGCCCTGCTCATCGAGCAAGAACAGCAGGCTGTCGCTCTGGCAGCCGGGGAACGTGAGGTTGAGATTGTGTTCGAGACGCGACTCGCGGGCGCCGCGGGGCACGGCGCTGGGAACTGCCGTGAGGATTCGCGCCCACGCCTCGTCGGCGAGGGCACGCACGCGCGCGACTTCGACTTCTCGCTCGCGTTCGACCTCGTCGAGGGCCGCAGCAAAGCTGGCCGCAGCCGGCGCGTCGAGGGTTCCCGAACGCAGTTCTCGCTGTTGCCCTCCCCCGTGGATGATCGAA
>CAIVOR010000351.1 GCA_903907615.1 uncultured Microbacteriaceae bacterium
GAGGAGTTTCCGGACCGCGTCCTGTGGGGCACGGACTGGCCGCACCCCAACATGAAGAAGGAGATGCCCGACGACGGCATTCTCGTCGACTACGTTCCGTCGATTGCGACCACGCCGGCGCTGCAGCAGAAACTGCTCGTCACGAATCCCACCAACCTTTACTGGAGCTGACCATGAAGCCGAACTTCGAACAGTTCACGGACATCCCGGGCACCACGATCTTCACCATTGAGAGCGCTCAGAAGGGCTTTCAGCTCAACGAGTTCTGCATGAGCCTGCGCACGCAGGAAAATCGCGACCGCTTTCACGCCGACGAGCGCAAGTATCTCGACGAGTGGGACATGACCGAAGAACAGAAGCAGGCCGTGCTCACGCGCGACTTCCAGAAGATGCTCGACGGGGGTGGCAACGTCTACTTCCTGTCCAAGATCTTTGCGGCCGAGGGCATGAGCTACGTGCAGGCCGTGAGCACCATGACCGACATGAACGTCGAGGAGTATCAGGCGATGATGGTGGCCGGCGGCCGCAACATCGAAGGCTGGCGTTCCAAGAAGGAACGGGGAGAGGCCTAGACCATGGCACGCATTGTTGCAGGAATTTCCACCAGCCACGTGCCCGCCGTGGGTCACGCCGTGGACTCGGGTCGCACCGAGGACGACTACTGGCGTCCCATGTTCCAGGGTTACGAGTTCTCCAAGCAGTGGGTAAAAGACAACCCCGCTGACGTTGACATCATCGTGTACAACGACCACGCCTCCTACTTCGGCATGGACATCATGCCCACGTTCGGAATTGGCACGGCTGGACAGTACGACATTTGTGACGAGGGTTACGGTCCTCGTCCCGTTCCCGTGGTGATGGGTCACCCGGAACTGTCCACACACATCGCCGCCTCGCTCATCCTCGATGACTTTGACATGACGGTGCTGAACAAGCTCGACGTGGATCACGGCCTCACCGTGCCCATGTCGCTCATGTACGGACAGCCCGACGCGTGGCCGACCCGGGTGATTCCGTTCCCCGTCAACGTGGTGATGTATCCGCAGCCCTCGGGCGAGCGCTGCCTCGCCATCGGTAAGGCCATCCGCGCAGCCGTTCAGAACTTCGACGAAGACATCACCGTGCGTGTGTGGGGAACCGGTGGCATGAGCCACCAGATTCAGGGGGCCCGTGCCGGACTCATCAACCTCCCGTGGGACCTCCAGTTCATGGACGACCTCATTCACCAGCCCGAGGTTCTGCAGTACAAGCCGCACCTCGAGTACATGATCGAGGCCGGCTCCGAGGGCGTTGAGCTCATCATGTGGCTCATCATGCGCGGCGCCCTGGGCGACGACGTCAATGAGGTCTACCGCTTCAACCACGTTCCCGCGTCCAACACCTCTGTTGGTCACCTCATCCTGACTCCGAAGGACTAAGCAATGACGATCAACATGGCGGTTGTGGGCCTCGGCGCCTTTGGCCAGAAGCACCTGGATGCCCTCCAGCAGATTGACGATGTCACCATCGCCTATGTGGGTCACAGCAAGATGCCCGTGGCCGAGGAAGTGGCCGCCAAGTACGGTGCTAAGAAGGCGTTCACCGACTATGCCGAGTTGTTGGCCCAGCCCGACCTTGACGGCGTGATCCTCGCCACCCCCACGCAGATGCACCACGAGCAGACGCTGCAGGCCATCCGCGCGCACAAGAACGTGCAGGTGGAGATTCCCATGGCCGACAACCTCGCGGGCGTGACCGAAATCGTTGAGGCCCAGCGTGCCGAGGGTGTGATTGCCATGGCCGGCCACACGCGTCGGTTCAACCCGTCACACCAGTACGTGCACAACCTCATCGTCAAGGACGAGTTCCACATTCAGCAGATGGATGTGCAGACCTACTTCTTCCGTCGCACGAACATGAATGCGCTCGGACAGCCCCGCTCCTGGACCGACCACCTGCTGTGGCACCACGCGGCACACACGGTTGACCTGTTTATGTACCAGACGGGCGAGCAGGTCGTGAAGGCCAACGCCGTTCAGGGACCGAAGCACCCCGAACTGGGGATTGCCATGGATATGTCAATCCAGTTGGCCACGGCGTCCGGCAAAATCTGCACCCTGTCTCTGTCGTTCAACAAC